>JAKFCI010000462.1:0-8954 GCA_036676725.1 Chitinophagaceae bacterium | reverse complement strand
GACGCAGCGCTTTAATGCCGACGAAGTATTATTGGTAGAAAAATTTGAACCGGAAAGAGTAATCACTGCCGTTTATCTGGATAATGACAAGCAGCAGTATAACGTCAAACGTTTTCGAATTGAAACGGCAACATTGCGTACTAAATTCCTTTTTATTAAAGAAGGAAAGGGTAATGTACTCGAAGCGGTTTCCACAGAAGAAGAACCTTTGCTTGTTGTACACCAGGGAAAAGGTGCCCAGGTGCGCAATGCTAAATTTAAATTAGCGAAAATGGTTGATGTAATGGGCTGGAAAGCTGTCGGCGCTAAACTTGTTGACTACAATAAAACGATTGTGATGGAGTGGGAAAGGAAGGAAGAAGCCAGACAACCCGAATTGTTTTAACACGCAAATATTCTAAATAAAAAAAGTAGTGCCCTTGTAAGCACTACTTTTTTTATTTCATCGACGTGTGTGCTACTATTTAGCTTTTGTTGCGTCGCTCCGTTCATCTGTTTGTAATTCTATTTGGCAATTTGCAAGCAGTAAAAATATCATCAATTATTTCTTACGCCTGATTCTTAAAGTTGCATTCTTTTTCAATGTACTTGCCATACGTATTTCGTAGCGTTTCTTTCCATCGTAAACCAGCATTAAAGCTGTATTTGGAGGGATGCTGCCAAGATTATCTGCAAACATTGTAAGGTCATTTACTTCCTTCGTGGAATCTAAGGCAATCTTCAACCGGATAGAACTAGTGCTCAATTTTTGAGAAGAGGCCAATAATTTATCATTGAAGAAAATAGAAATTGAATCGCCATCTATTTCACCGTTGTCGTAAAAATCAATCAGCAAAGAATCTGAATCAACAACAATTTCATCAGAAATTTCTTTTTCTCTTTCCTTGTATTGGTTGGTAACTACGTAGTTAACAACCGGGCGTTGCAGTACGGTAGCAGTAACTGCCGTATCAGTTGCAGAAGGTGTCCACACCTGGTAGGTTTCTTTAAACTCACGCAAAGCTTTTAAAATTGAATCCTGGTTTCCTGCTTCTTTATTTAATTTAAAATCAAATAAAATTTCGGGACAGGTATTTTTATAAGCGTCTTTACTTACAAAGCTTCCTAATAGGTTTGATCCCGCTCTTGCGGCACGTAATTGTGCCTTCAGGTCCATAGGGCAATCAACTTCCATGCGGCTGTTCGATCCAAAAAAAGTTACAGGAATGTTCATCAACTGTAATTGTCTTGTGGATGAATTATAACTACCGGTCGTTTTAAAACTTCTAAAAGTATTTTTAAAATAATAGTTAACGACACCCTGCACACTGGAACCACTTTGTTTTAAAATAAGTTCTACCAGGTAATTATTAGCAGCGCCTGAACCTGTATTGGCTACGCCATACCAGTATCCCGCTGCATTCTGGCTGTAAACATGGCCACCTATCACTAGTAAAATTATCAGGATCAGTTTTTTCATAAAAATGTAACGATGAAGGATGAAATTTATTTGATGTAACGTTTAAGTTCGCGGTCAGATTCTCTTTGTTTAATGCTTTCTCTTTTATCGTGTAGCTTTTTTCCTTTTCCTAAACCAATCTCCAGTTTCACTAAATTTTTATCGTTAAGGAATATGCGTAATGGAACGATTGTATAACCCTTTTCTTTTTTTAATTTATTCTCCCACTTTTTTAATTCGCGTTTGCTTAATAATAGTTTTCTATCACGCAGCGGGTCATGGTTATTTACCGTACCATGGCTGTATTGCGCTATATGTAAGGATTTCAGCCAAAGTTCTCCATTTTGAAAAAGACAATAACTATCGTTAAAACTGGCTTTGCCTGCACGTAGCGATTTCACTTCGGTACCAAGCAGCATAATTCCAGCGATGTATTTATCATCAATGTAATATTCGTAATATGCCGAACGGTTTTTTATTTCCATGATTGTTGTGCACTAGCCAGCAGCTTAAAAAAGCACAATTTTTAATCTTTAAATAAAGTCAAAACTGTTGCCAATTTGTTTCTTAATTCTTTTCGGGGAACAATAAAATCAAGAAAGCCGTGTTCCAAAATAAATTCGCTTCTTTGAAAACCTTCCGGGAGATCTCTTTTGATTGTTTCTTTAATTACACGAGGACCGGCAAAACCTATCAGTGCGCCGGGTTCAGCAATATTTAAATCGCCAAGCATTCCAAACGATGCGGAAATGCCTCCAAAAGTAGGATCGGTGAGGAGTGAGATATAAGGAAGTTTTGCATCAGACAGTTGGGATAGTTTTCCGCTTGTTTTTGCCAGTTGCATTAAAGAAAAAGCACTTTCCATCATCCTGGCACCACCACTTTTGCTAATGACCATGTATGGTGTATTATGCTTGATACAATAATCAACGGCACGACTGAATTTTTCTCCCATCACACTTCCTAACGACCCCCCAATAAATTCAAAATCCATACAGGCAATAACCAAAGGATTGCCACCGACAGTGCCTGCTGCAACACGCATTGAATCTTTCAGATTTGTTTTTGCCCAAATTTCTTCAAGTCGCTTGCCGTAAGGTTTTAAATCTGTAAAGCCAAGCATGTCTTTTGAACGAATGTTGTCAAAAAGCTCAGTAAATTCCTTATTGTCAAATAGTATATCGTAATATTCTGAGCTGCCAACGCGGTGGTGATAATCGCATTTAGGGCAAACAAATAATTGTTCCCTCAAATCGCTCACAGTACAAATATGGTTACACTCCGGGCATTTGGTCCACAAGCCTTCCGGCGCTTCTTTTTTTTCTGATGAAGGAGTCGTAATTCCCTTTTTTATTCGTCTGAACCAGCCTGTCTTTGTTTCTTCTGTTTTCCCTTCTTCACCGGCTAAATTCGAATCAAAGTCCTCAATAGGTTTTGACATATTACTTATTTGATTACCCGCAAATATAGGAATTAGCAGTTTGCAGAATTTTTGTACTCATAGTTTTGAATTAGAGTAAAAATTATCCCTATGTGTATTGAAGAAAATTAATGTTTTAAGCTTTCTTTCTTTTTATTGTCTTGACCAGGTTTTGCTTATAACAAAGCTGGTTCCATTAGCAATGAATATTGTTTTTCTTGTATTAAATTGATTGGAAGTAAGTGAAGTGATCAAGTCTTGTTCCGGGAAACCTCCAATAGCAGTATAAATAATTGATTTTCGATCATCTGTAATATACCATTCACCCTCGTTGGTATTTGAACAATCAGTTTTGTAAGTACCAGTTTTATTTCCAACGAAAGTGTACAAATTGTCTTTGCTGCAATCCGACCAGGTAGCGTAAATATTGGTTTCTTTAGTTCCATTGCCATCCCAATCATTTGGCTTGTCAGAAGATATAGCTGTAATCTTCCATGAACCAACAACTTGCGAATCTGCATAACCTTGTATGTTTCCATTATCCTCGGTATCTCTCATAGCCTTGTCGCAGGCGCAACAAAAGAGCATCAAGAATAAAAGTATTGCGGGGGCAGATTTGTGCATCATAACTATCTGGAATAAATAATTTAAAATGAGAAAAACCGAATCAAAAGAAAAATAATACTTCTAAAAAATAAAATTGCTACAAACTGATATATTGCTGTAAATGATCAATGGTTTCCTGTTGCATTAAAATGGTTTCTTTAACCACATCACTCATGGAAATGATTCCTTTTAATTCTGTTCCTGCAAAAACCGGTAAGTACCTTATGTTTTCTTTGGTCATTAACTGCATGCAATATTCTACTGTATCATTTGGCGCAACTTTGGGCAGGTCGGAAGTCATAATATCTGTAACAGAGGTATCAAAAGAATTTTTTCCTTTTAAAACAATCTTTCTCGAATAGTCTCTTTCTGTAACAAGTCCAAGGTAGGTTCCGTTTTCATCAACTATAACCACAGAGCCAATGTTATTATCCGACATTACTTTCAATGCATCAATAACAGTAGTATCGGCAGAGATGGAAATAACGGAAAGTTGTTTCCTTTTTAGTATTTGGTTGACGGTATTCATACATAACTATTTACAGTAATTTACAAAAAATACACGAATTATTTACCAAATCATGGCTGTATCAAACCAGGTTTTTGTTGTTGATAAGTAATTTATGTAAGATATAAGCGTGTACTGGCAAGCTTATCAGCCAATGTGGATAATCCCGTAAAGTAATTGTCCTCGTTGTTTTAATTACAATTGCAGCTATATTAGTAAAACAATATCTTTTAAATCACCACAAAAATCAAATATTCCGCATCATTAAATTGATGGTGAAAAATCATCCAATCCATTGAAAGGTGCCGGCAAAACAACAATTGCACAAAATTCATTATCCCCTTTTGAGGGGATTTTTTTTATATCAGCAATGAGGATGCAAAGACTGCATCTTTCTTCTAAACGTCTTGTTACTTCCTGCTTAATATAGTTTCTGTAGTACAAGAGTGCGACGCAACGATGATGATAGTAGCAATTTTGCTTATGACAAAATAAACTTATTGAAAAGCAGGGTGAAACTGGTGAAGCGTTTTACGTAAAAATTCACGATCGAGATGTGTATAAATTTCAGTAGTGGTAATACTTTGGTGCCCCAGCATTTCCTGCACGGCACGCAGGTCGGCACCGCCTTCTACCAAATGCGTTGCAAAGGAATGACGGAATGTATGTGGCGAAATGATTTTTGTGATGCCCGCTTTTTTTACCAGGTCCTTTATAATCAGGAAGATCATTACACGGCTTAATCTTTTTCCACGGCGGTTTAGAAATAAAATATCTTCTTCGCCATTTTGTATGGCGGCATGTACCCTGATATTTTTGCGGTAAATGTTTATATATTTTATAGCGACGCTGCCAATGGGTACAAGTCTTTCTTTGTTGCCTTTTCCAATTACACGAACAAAGCCAACATCAAGATACAATTGCGATAATTTAAGATTTACAACTTCAGTAACCCGAAGCCCGCAACTATACATAGTTTCTAGTATAGCCTTGTTGCGTCCGCCTTCCGGGGTGCTTAGGTCAATTTGCGCAATGATATTTTCTATTTCATCAAAAGAAAGAACATCAGGTAATTCACGTTTAAGCTTAGGCGCTTCTAATAAGGTTGTTGGATCTTTTACTGTAATATTTTCGAGCAAACAATATTTATAAAATGCTTTGACGCCTGAAATGATGCGTGCCTGTGAAGTCTGCGTCATGCCTAGTTCCGCAATGAATTTTACAAAGGCTTGCAGGTCATTTAATTCAATTTGTGCGGGGCCTTTTTCAATGTTCACAGAAACCAAAAAGGAGGTAAGTTTTTCTATATCATGCACGTAGGCATCAATGGAATGTTTTGCCAAAGACTTTTCCAGTTGCAGGTAAGATTTAAAGCCTTTTTTATATGGTTCCCACATGAAAAAAAATGATTGAGATTGTAACGGGCAAGTTAGGCAGAAAAGAGAATGGATAATTGATCTTCTTTTTTAACTTAGGGTATTCATTTTTGTATATGTCAGAATATCGCAAAAAGTTTGACCAGTCTGTACAGACGCATCGTTCTCGCTTACGCAGGTTTCTTACCAAGCTCGAAAACAATCCTCCAAAAGAGCTTGACTTAATTGCTGAAGAAATAGATAAAGAAGTTTGGCAAGAGGTAAATTGTTTGGCATGTTCGAATTGTTGCCGCAATATGACGCCTACATTTACTTTCCAGGATTTGAAACGCATTGCTTCTCACTTTCGAATGTCGATTCCTGATTTTAAAAAGAAGTGGTTGTATAAAAATAAAAAAGGGGAGTGGATGAATAAAAGCCAGCCTTGTCAATTTCTTGATCTGAAAACCAATATGTGCTCTATATATGCAATTCGTCCTGCGGATTGCGCAGGCTTTCCGCACCTGACAAAAAAGAAAACGGTTGAATACATTCATGTACACAAACAAAATGTACAATTTTGCCCTGCCACTTTTAAAATGGTAGAAAAAATGATTGATAGAGTTGGCAATCTTTCCTTGACATCTTAATCTTCTTCGAACGATTGCCCTGTATAGAATTATACTTCTCCTACATGTAAACATCCTCAATCAGGAAAAAAGAAAGTGGCTCGTTTTTGTATTTAGAAATGGCCAGTACATCGTATTGTACATGCTTGTATTGCAGGTTTTGAAATAGGAATTCATCTGCTGCATTTAATAAACGTTGGAATTTGGTTTTGGTTACTGCCTCTTCGGGCAAGCCGTATTTTTTTGATGAACGTATTTTTACTTCAATAAAATGAAGCACATTATTTTTTATTGCAATGATGTCTATTTCGTAATGCGAGTGCCGCCAGTTACGGTGAAGAATGGAATACCCTTTTTCAACTAAATAGGTTTCTGCAATTTCTTCTCCTTTTTTGCCAAGGGCATTGTGCAGGGCCATTACTTATCTTTAGCCCTTAAATTAAATCAATACATTTTATTGTGCAACGTATTTATTCATTGAAAGGCAAAGTGCAACATTACAGCTGGGGCGGTTATCAATTTATTCCGCAATTATTAAATATTAATAACGAAAAAAATATTCCATTTGCAGAATACTGGCTGGGAGCCCACCCCATTTTTTCCAGTACCATAAATCACGCAGGTAAAGAAATTCCACTTGTTGAATTCATAGAACAAAACAAGGAATTGGTTTTGGGAAGTAGTACACTAAATGAATATGGTGTATTGCCTTTTTTATTGAAAGTTTTAGACGTTCGCCAGATGCTTTCCATACAAGTTCATCCATCAAAAAAGGAAGCAGCAATTGGTTATGCAAATGAAAATATTGCTGGTGTTCCTTTAACATCGCCACAGCGTAATTATAAAGATGATAACCACAAGCCCGAGGCAATGGTGGCTTTGAGCGATTTTTATTTATTGCATGGGTTTAAACCGGAACCTGCGCTGAAAAGCATTTTAAGCCAAACAATAGAACTGAATTTTTTGCAGGATGTTTATCATAACGAAGGGTATAAGGGTCTTTACCAGCACGTGATGTCGCTCCAGCAGGAAGAGGTAAATAATAAATTGCAAAAACTAGCTGAACGTATCCTCCCGTTGTATAATAATGGATCGCTAAAAAAGGAATCGGAAGATTTCTGGGCAGCCCGTGCCATTCTATCATTTTGCAAGAATGATCATTATGATAAAGGAATTTTTTCAATTTATTTTTTTAATCTTTTGCATTTAAAAAAAGGTGAAGGCGTTTACCAGCAGGAGGGTATGCCGCATGCTTACCTGGAAGGTCAGAACATGGAAATAATGGCAAACTCTGATAACGTATTACGTGGGGGCCTAACCGATAAACATATAGATATCCCGGAATTAATGAAACACACAAATTTTGAAGCTACAGTGCCCAACATACTTTGTGTAAACAATGATTACAGTTATTCAACACCAGCCAGGGAGTTTATTCTATATAAATATGAATTGGCTAGCTCGGAGAATGCAATTGAAACTAGAGGCCCGGAAGTGCTTTTTTGTGTAGAAGGGCATATTGTTTTAAAGGGCAGCGGCGAAAAATTATTACTTTCAAAAGGAGAAGCCGCTTTTTTAATTGCCAACGTTCATGTGGAGGTTCAATCCGCTGGCGATTCAGTATTTTATAGAGCCGCTGTTCCCGGTGTATAAATTGTGGGTTAATAATCAATACTTAGTTTATTTTTGCAGCCAAATTATTGATCAAGATGAAATTGAATAAGTCCTTGTTACTTGCTTTTGGATTACTTGTATTGTGTGCTTCTCTGTACAGGGTTTGGGACGGTCGTCCATACGGTTTTGCGCCACAAATTGCTATGGCCATTTTTGGCGGTGCTGTCATAAAAGACAAACGCTGGGCATTTATTTTACCTCTTTTATCTATGTTGATCTCTGATGCTTTGTACCAATTGCTTTATGTAAATGGCTTAAGCAGCATACAAGGTTTTTACAGTGGTCAATGGGTGAATTATATTTTGTTTGCAGGCTTAACCTTGTTTGGTTTTGCAATGCGAAAAATTAATCTACAGAACATTCTAGGTTTTTCTGTAGGTGGTTCTTTATTGTTTTTCCTGTTTTCAAACTTTAGTGTTTGGATTGGTGGCGGAGGTTTGTATCGCCCCAAAACTTTCGAAGGTCTATTAATGTGCTACAGCGATGGCCTTGCCTTTTATAAGGAATATGGAGTGATACAAGGCTTTGCAGGAAACATTATACTTGGCGATTTATTTTTCAGTACAATTTTATTTGCAAGTTTTTATTTGATAAAGAAAATTTGGTTCAAACAAAATATGCAATACGCATAAAAATATTTAACCCCGCTTTTTGCGGGGTTATTTTTTGGTAGGCGGTTTTGTAAAACAATAAAGCTATTTGTTCTCTAGTTCATAACCTTCATCAACCAGTAAATTCAAACTATCTGCCGCGGCTGTTGCCAGTTCATCACAACGGTTGTTATGTACATTTTCAGCATGACCTCTTACCCAGATTATCTTTATATTTTGATTCACTGCTAATGCATGATACCTTAACCAGAGGTCTTTATTTTTTTTTCCTTTAAAATTTATTTTCAACCAGTTATTCAACCAGCCTTCTGTAATGGCCTTTACTACGTATTGGCTATCAGAATAAATGGTAATGTTTAGATCACCTCTTTTCATAGCTTCTAAGCCGGCAATTACTGCCATTAATTCCATTCTATTATTTGTGGTCAACCTATAACCTTGTGATAACTCTTTTCTTAAAGAACCGGTCATTAAAATAACGCCATAGCCGCCCGGGCCGGGGTTTCCGCGGGAAGCGCCATCTGTATACATTGTTATTTGCCTGTTCATTTTATTTCGGAGAAAGGAATTAGAATTTAGAAATTAAAGGCTTGAGATAGAGTTTCAAAGTAAACAAATTCCATATTTTTTAATCAAGCTTGTAGTGTAAGGTGTTTTACCCACAACGAACCGTATGAAACCTAGGCTCTGTTGCTTGACAATAAAATCTATTT
>JAKFCI010000461.1:0-4057 GCA_036676725.1 Chitinophagaceae bacterium | reverse complement strand
ATGCCGGGATGATCTTTTATGAAGGATCTAAACGTTATGCAAAAGAAAAGTTAGCCGGAAGAAAATCAGAGATCCGGGATATCGAAATAAATAAAATAGGTGTTTTTGTAAATGCTGATTATGAATTCATTTCAAAAACTATTATTGAATTTGGATTGAACGCTGTTCAATTGCATGGTGATGAAACCGATGAATTTTGTATGGACTTGATGGATCGGACAACTGTTATTAAAGTTTTCAGAATTGCAGGCCAAACAGATATTGATGCCCTGGTGGAACCATTTAAGAACGCCTGTCATTATTATTTGTTTGACACGGATACAACAATGTATGGTGGAAGTGGAAAGCAATTTGACTGGAACATTTTACAAAAAGCAAAAGTTGATAAACCATTTTTTTTAAGTGGTGGAATCGGTCCGGCTGATGTTAAAAAAATAAGGGGTTTCAAGCATCCATGCTTTTACGCGGTTGATGTCAACAGCAGGTTTGAAACGAGTCCGGGTATAAAAGATTTGGTTGCTATAAAACAGTTTAGCAAAGAACTGAAAGATGAAGTGAGTGACACAACAAAAGCAAAATAGGATTACAAAAGCTAAGTTCAAAAAAATAAAAAAATTGAAAGAGCAACAAGAAGGATTAGCAAATTATTCTCCAAACCTACAAGGGTATTATGGAAAATTTGGCGGCGCATACATTCCAGAAATGTTACACCGCAACGTAGAGGAATTACGTACAAAATATTTAGATATTATTTACGAGGAAAGTTTTCAAAAGGAATACCAGCAGCTTTTAAAGGATTACGTGGGCCGGCCGACACCATTATATTTTGCCGAACGATTAAGTAAAAAATACAATTCAAAAATATTCCTGAAACGTGAAGATCTGTGTCATACAGGTGCACATAAAATAAACAATACAGTTGGTCAGATTTTGCTGGCACTGCGTTTGGGAAAAACCCGCATCATTGCTGAAACAGGCGCCGGTCAACATGGTGTAGCAACTGCTACCGTATGCGCATTAAAAGGCATTGAATGTGTTATTTACATGGGCGAAAAAGACATTGAAAGACAAGCGCCAAATGTTGCCCGTATGAAAATGTTGGGAGCTACCGTTATTCCGGCTGTTAGCGGAAGTAAAACCCTGAAAGATGCAACCAATGAGGCCATCAGGGATTGGATCAACAACCCGCATGATACACATTACATTATTGGAAGTGTTGTTGGCCCACATCCTTACCCGGATATGGTGGCTCGATTTCAAAGTGTGATTTCTAAAGAAACCAGGAAACAATTGCTAGAAAAAACAGGCAGCGAATTACCGACACATGTGATAGCTTGTGTTGGTGGTGGGTCAAATGCCGCTGGTGCCTTCTATAATTTTTTAGAGGAACCAAGCGTACAATTAATAGCAGTAGAAGCGGCCGGACATGGTGTTAATAGTGGCTTTAGTGCAGCAACAACACAATTAGGTAAAGATGGTATTTTGCATGGCAGCCGAAGTTTGGTAATGCAAACCGAAGATGGACAAGTTGTAGAACCACACAGTATTTCTGCCGGTTTAGATTACCCGGGCATTGGTCCTTTGCATGCGCATTTGTATAACAGTGGACGAGCAAAATTTTTATCAGCTACAGATGAAGAAGCTTTAGCATCTTCTTTTGAAGTAGCAAAATTAGAAGGAATCATTCCGGCATTGGAAACTGGTCATGCATTTGCTGCCCTAAATCAATTAGTGTTGAAAGAAAGTGATACAGTTGTTATTTGCCTGAGTGGACGTGGTGATAAGGATTTGGCAACTTATATGAAGGTGATGGGTACAGTAGATCACACGCCGGGTGTTTAAAATTTATTTTTAAAAATTAAGATTTACATGAATAGCGAAAATGCAACTTATACAGGTTTTCAATTTGACGCCATGGGTTTTCCTGCCATTGCAATTATTAATAGCGATTTAAAAAATATGGAAACCCGGTTTGAATATGACCATTCGGTTTTTATTGATATCATTCCTGATACCTATAATGAAAACGGCCACCCGGAAGAAGAGGAATATGAATTTCTAAACGAGATTGAAAAAAGCATCATTGAATACCTGGAAACACAAACACAATCTGTTCATGTAGGTCATGTAACACTTTACAGGAAAAGAGAAATTATTTTTTATACAAAGACGCCTGAGACGGTTGAAGGATTTTTAAACAGTTTCATGCCGCATATTGAAAGAGAAAACAAAGCAGAAATTGAAGAAGATCCGCAATGGGAAAATGTTGCCGGCTTTTACGAACAATTATAACCATGAGTGAAGACATTCAAATAGTTCCTTTTGATGAATCCTTGTCAGGATATTTTAAGGATTTTAATGTTGCCTGGCTTGAAAAGTATTTTTTTGTAGAACCTATAGACGAAGAAATATTTTCTGATCCTGTGGGTTACATTTTAGATAAAGGTGGTTATATATTTTTTGCTAAGTATGGCAGTGAAATAGCAGGAACATGCGCTTTGATAAAATTAGGTAATGGTGAATACGAATTAGCTAAAATGGCGGTGGATGAAAAATTTCAAGGTAAAAAAATCGGTCACCGGTTAATAGAAGTTACCATTGACAAAGCAAGGGAATTGGGTTTGCAAAAGATCATGTTGTATTCAAATACAAAGCTTCATCCCGCCATTCATTTATATAAGAAATTTGGTTTTGTAGAAGTGCCGATTACAAATTTTGGTTACAAGCGCTCCAACATAAAGATGGAGAAAATTTTAGATTAGCATCATGAGCAGGATAAAAGATTTATTTGCAAAAAAAAACGCAGGCATCTTAAATGTATATTGTACTGCAGGTTACCCTGGTGTAAATAGCACCCTTGAAGTTATGGACACTTTGCAGGAAAGTGGTGCTGATATTATTGAATTGGGCATGCCGTATAGCGATCCATTGGCGGATGGTCCTGTGATCCAGGCAAGTGGTGCGCAAGCGCTTAAAAATGGAATGACGATCTCGCTTCTATTTGAGCAATTGAAAAATTTTCGGGCAAAGAATCATACGCCGGTTGTTTTAATGGGTTATTTAAATCCATTGTTGCAATATGGATTTGAAAAATTTTGTGCAAAGGCTGCAGAAGTGGGTATAGATGGTTTGATCATTCCTGATATTCCCATGTATGAATATGAGCAAGAATATAGTTCCATCATAAAAAAATATGGACTGGATTTTATTTTTTTAGTGACACCCGAAACTACCGAAGCCCGAATTAAAAAATTAGACAATTTAAGCAGTGGTTTTTTATATGCTGTTTCTTCTTCTTCAATTACCGGGTCTGATAAAGACTTTTCCCCTGTTGAATCTTATTTGCAAAAGTTACGAGACATGAAACTAGAAAACCCAATACTTGTGGGCTTTGGCATTAAAGACAAATCAACATTTAATACTGCATGTAAATATGCAAATGGTGCCATCATTGGCAGCGCATATATTAAGGCCTTGGAAGGTTCGCATGATATCAAAGCAACTACATCAAATTTTATAAAATCAATAATAGCCTGATATGAAATTGGTTTTAATAAAATACAATGCAGGTAATATTCAATCCGTGTTAAATGCATTGGAACGATTGGGCGTAAATGCAGAAGTGACGGACAATGCAGAAAAGATTCAATCTGCAGATAAGGTATTTTTTCCCGGCGTTGGTGCTGCCAGCAGTGCAATGCAAAGCCTTCAGCAAAATAATTTAGATAAGGTGATAAAAGAGTTAAAACAACCAGTATTGGGCATTTGCGTCGGTATGCAATTGTTATGTACACATTCCGAAGAAAGCAATACAACATGTTTGAACATTGTACCAATTAAAGTAAAAAAGTTTAGTGCTTTACAACATGGTACTTTATCAGCAGAAATTCTGAAAGTGCCACAGGTTGGATGGAACACCATTTACGATTTGCAAACGGGTTTATTTAAAAATATTAAAAACAATAGCTACATCTATAACGTTCATAGCTATTACGCTGAGGACAGTGCATACACCATAGCGAAATGCAATTATGGAATTGAATACGCAGCGGCCATA
>JAKFCI010000460.1:0-3615 GCA_036676725.1 Chitinophagaceae bacterium | reverse complement strand
TGAGTATACAAATAACTACCATTGCAAAAATGATCATCCATCTTATGTTTCGTTGCCGGTTTTCGGCATTCGCTATTGGGGGAAGGTCATCAAAGATGTTTTTCATTGAACAGGGGTATTACACCAAAACTAAGGAATAATAAAGGTGTTTCATAATAAAAGCCCTTCACAGTGTGAAAGGCTAAACAAACTGGATATGAAACTACTATATTCAATTGAATGCAATTTTCTATATTTCACAGCCATATTTCTTGTTCCAATGAAAAGCAATCCAAAGAATTGTTCTATTTTAGGTAAATGACGATGCTTGAATTTTTAGGCAGCAATGAAGTTGCCCAGGTTGAATGTTTCTGGGAAGCCATGTTAATTGGCATACGTAAAGAGGGCGCATATACAATGATCTGCAAGCAACACGAATATTTTTACATTGAATACAAAGTGAAAAATGAAATGTTTGCCGGCATGCGTGTTTTTAAAAACCCCGACTTATTGCACCTTTATTTAGAACAGATAGAGATCAAACTCCCGGCTTAATACTATTCTTATTTAATTATAAAAAAAGCCCCGGAAGAGACTAATCTTCCAGGACTCCTTAAACCTTGTTTATAACTAACGTTTTATAAAGATAAAAAACGCATCATATCATTTACACAATGATGGAATAAATTTGCTCAAACTATTTTAAACTTTAATGAGAAATGCACAACAGGAGGATTTTACTTTGGCTAAACAGTGTCCCTCTTTTTTAAAAATGCAATGAGTGCTTTGGTACTTTTTAAATTTAATTTTTTAAAAGAATTGTAGCGGTGCACTTCTACCGTTTTTAGCTGGATGCCTAATTTTTCGGAAATCTTTTGGGCAGAATAACCTTCACCAAACATTTGCACTACTTCTTTTTCGCGGGTGGAAAGCGAATCATAACCCTCCGAAAGATCTTCCTGCCCGGTAACCTGTTCGGCTAAAATGTCTTTTACTTCTTTGCCCACGTAGGTATTCCCGTTTTTTAATTCTATGATGGCATGAAACAATTCTTCGGTAGAAGCATTCTTTGTAATGTAACCCGAAGCTCCGAATTTGATCATTCGTTTTGCATAATCGGGTTGGTTGTGTACCGATAAGCCAAGTATTTTAATGCCCGGGCATTTTTTATGAATGGTTTGTGTGGCCAAAATGCCATTCATGCCTTTGAAGTTAATGTCCATCAGTAATACATCGGGCATGGTTTGTTGCGCCACCTCAATGGCATGTTCTGCCGTTTCGCATTCTGCAATCACTTTAAATCTTTTATCCAGGTCAATGAATACCCGTAAGGTTTTCCTAAAAAGTTCATGATCATCTGCAATTAAAACCGATATCTGTTCTTCCATAAAATTCCGTTCAGTAAAAGCAAATGCAGGAACATCTGCCTCCAGTCATAAAATGGAATATCGGTTGATAATCATTTAAATCCTAATAAATGTTTTGAAAGGAAATCTTTATATTATTCGAAAATAATTTTATTCATTCATTTTTACCTGTATTCATTTTTACTAAACGTTCTTTTCAACTTTACATTGGTAACCGGTGCCACGATCAACGGGAATTTTTCTACAATTACATTACTAGTATCCAAACCAAAACCTTTTTCTTCTGACAAGGTTTTTTCTTTCATCCAGAAATGCATGCGCATGACCATTCTTTCTAAAATGGGTAGTTCATTGTCCTGGCTTAAAAACTTCTCCATAACAATAAAAGTAAAGTCACCAATGACATTGTTCTTTTGCAGGCTTTCGTAACGGCTGAAAATATTTACTTCTTTATTAGCCACGAGGTCTTCCACTACTTTTCGAAACAATAAATTAATCCTGGGCTGCACACGAAAACCTAATCGAAATTCCACACGAATGATGTCATTCGGTATAATGTGGTCCACTTCATATTCCAATGTATAAGGATCATCCATGGTATCTACATGTATGAACCAATAGATGTCCGCCCTTTTTGGTTTCCGGTTCAATATGGAATAAATGATCTTGTGTTCTATTTCTCTTGGGTTGTCGGCACTTGTTAAATACACCAGGTGGGTAGCAAATTTTGGAACTGTTTTATCATTACTCAATTCCTGCAGTTTAGGAATGTAATCATCGATCCGCACAAACTCCACGTAACGGTTTTTGATCTTGCGGGCCTTGTACCAAACAAACATCACGATGAATAAAAGACCACCAACGAACAATGCGATGTAACCTCCATGCGGGAACTTTTCGAGGTTGGCAATTAAAAAAGACAATTCAATGGTTAAATAAACCACCAGGAATAAATACACCCACATGCGTGCTGTACGATGAAGAACAAGGTAGTTGGCAAATAGTATGGTTGTTGCCAGCATGCACAAGGTTATTGCTAAACCATAAGCGGCTTCCATGTTGGTGGCTTTTTGAAAATAAAGTACAATGCCCGAACAGCCTAAAAACATCATCGTGTTAATGCCGGGAATGTACAATTGTCCACGAGCTTCCGTTGGGTATTTTATTTTCAGCTTCGGCCAAAGGTTTAAGCGTATGGCTTCGCTGATCAAAGTAAAGGAACCGCTGATCAAAGCCTGGCTTGCAATAATAGCAGCACTCGTTGCAATGGCTATCCCGATCATAACAAACCATTCCGGCATGATGCCGTAAAAGGGATTGAATCCATCGGTAATTTTTTGTTCGGTAATTAATTGTCCTTTGTGGTGAGACAAAAGCCAGGCACCTTGTCCAAGGTAATTTAATATCAGTGCAGTCTTTACAAAGATCCAGGAGATGCGGATATTGTGTTTGCCGCAATGACCCAAATCTGAATACAGTGCTTCAGCACCCGTCGTACAAAGAAATACTGCACCTAATATCCAGAAGCCGTGCGGGTAAGCGATCAATAAATTAATGCCGTAATAAGGATTGAAGGCCCGGAAAATACTCAGATCATCCACGAGGTGAAAGCCACCTAAAACAGACAACATTAAAAACCAGGTCAACATTACCGGCCCAAACATTTTACCTATGGAAGCCGTACCAAATTGTTGCATAAAAAAGAGTACCGCAATAATTCCCAACACAATTCCAACAATGGTTTGGTCTGAAATACCATGCAGAGATTCTATATTGCGCAAACCTTCAACAGCAGAAGTAACAGAGATAGGTGGTGTGATCATGCCATCGGCTAATAAAGCAGCACCACCGATCATTGCAGAAAATACCAGCCATTTGCGCCTTCTGCGCACAAGTGCATACAAAGAAAATATTCCACCTTCACCACGGTTGTCCGCTCTTAAAGTAAGTATCACGTATTTAATGGTGGTTTGTAAAGTAAGCGTCCAGATGACAAGTGAAAGGGAGCCAAGAATTAATTGTTCTGAAACTTGCCTGTCTTTTAAAATGGCATTTAAAACATACAAGGGTGATGTACCAATATCACCGTAAATAATACCCAACGCAACTAATAATCCTGCCGCTGATAATCTTTGATGTGATGTTGACATTTTAAAAATCTAAAAGTGTTGTTCAATATTTGACCTAATTTTTTTCATTGCAAACAAACCTGTAGCCAACCCCCGATTCGGTTAATATAATGGCAGGCCGGTTTGGATCATCTTCTATT
>JAKFCI010000459.1:0-23599 GCA_036676725.1 Chitinophagaceae bacterium | reverse complement strand
GAATTGCGGCAATAGCATGGGCTGCAGCTAATTATACTTGGAGGAAAACCTAAGTACCCAAATTAAAAAGCCTCGCATTTGCGGGGCTTTTTTATATATAAAACCAGAAAAAAAATAGATTTAAAAATATTACAAGACATGTAATTGGCTTCTCATAGAAAAAAGACCTGGAGAAAGTGCAAATACTCCTAAACTTTGTCAGTCACACCGCTCAGTCATAATTCAATTTATATACAAAAGCTGTCACCAAGTGTAATCACTTATATGATAAGCGGTAAATATTTTGGTTACCTCATGGTTTAAAAATCTATTTTTCTCTTATAACTCCTTGATATTTAATTTTTTGAAAAAATTGTTTACTAAAAGTTAAAAATAAACAATAATTTGGCGCAGCTAAAACTGATGACCTTATGTCTACCTAAGGTTATTTGATGAGCTTCTTTCAAAACCAGCAAGAAATCTTTTTATTAAAAATCAAACTTTCAAATGAGAAAAATTGCATCACTGCTTATGATGCTAATACTATTTAGTGTATTAGCATTTGCTCAAACCCGTACCGTTACGGGTACTGTGCGAGACAGCCAAGGGAATGCTATTCCTTTTGCAACCATTACACATGTCGGCACTCGGAACGCAGTTACTGCCGATGCCAACGGTAGCTTCACAATCAAAGTACCGGAAAATGCCCGATTGGCTATTTCAGCTACTGGTTATGCCGAGCAAACTATTGCTTCTTCGGATGCAGCAAGTATTTCACTTGTTAGAGGAGAAGGACAATTGCAGGAAGTTGTCGTAACAGCATTGGGTATCAGGCGTTCGGAAAAGGCTCTGGGATATTCTATTTCCAAAGTTGATCCAAATTCTGTACTTCAGAAATCTGAACCTGATCTTTTAAAAGGATTGCAGGGAAAAGTTCCTGGTGTAGATATTAGGTCATCCCAGGGTGTACCAGGTTCTGCAACCAGAATTCAAATCCGTGGTAATTCATCTTTAGGTTTAGAAACGCAACCGTTAATTGTAGTAGATGGTATTCCTTATAGTAATACGTCACTTACTACGAGTGGACAAACTAGTGCAGGTGGTGCTTACGGTAGCGGTTTAGCAAACCTTGATCCTAATGATATTGAAAGTTTTAATATTCTTAAAGGTGCTGCAGCAGCATCTCTATATGGCTCACGAGCTTCCAGGGGTGTTATTGTTATCACTACAAAATCAGGAAGCGGTAGAGTAGGTGCAAAACCCATCAACGTTACATTTAAGAGTTCCGCTTCAATGGAAACAATTGCAAATCTGCCAACCTTTCAAAATAGTTATGGTACAGGTGCGCAAAACCGGGCAGGCGGTGGTTCCAACGGTTCATGGGGTGGAAAGTTTGGTTCAGGAAATGTTTATGATGCGGGTGGTAACGTAGTTCGCAAAAGTGCATCCGGAATTGATTCAATTCCAGCATGGGGTCCTTACTTAAGTGCATACCCTGAACTTTTTGATGCCAATGGAAGAACAGCTTACAGAGCTTATCCAAATAATGTAAAAGACCTGTTTAACACCGGAACTCTTTATGAGAATTCAATTGGGGTAAATGGTGGTACTGGTGCTGCAAGCTTTAACCTTACTGCTTCAAATGTCAACCACAAGGGTTATGTTGAAAATTCAAGCTATGGCAGAAATAACTTTAGCGTTGGTGGTCAAACAAAGCATAACAACTTAACACTTGGTGGTAATGTGGCCTATTCAAGATCTAAACAAGTAGGTGGATTCTTTGGTATTGCCCAGGCATTTACAACCCAATTTGGTAGAACATTGGTAGGTGGTAGAAGCTGGAACATTCCAGGGTTTCCTTCAGAAGATAAAGCAGGAAGACCTTTGGCATTTATTGCGGGTCAGTACACTAATCCAATTTGGGGTGCTTACCACAATACCATCACAACAATAGAAGAAAGGATAGTTGCAACTTTCCGTGCTTCTTACAAAATAAACAACTGGATTGGATTAAACTACACTTTAGGTGCTAATAACTCAGGTATTTTCAGAGATGAGATCATCGATGAATTTTCCCCGGGTGTTGGTAATGGTTTAGGCCAAATCACAGAAGATATGTTCAGGCAAATGGAAATTCAGTCAACTGTATTGGCTGTATTTACACCAAAAATTGGAAACGATTTTACGCTTGACTTTAAATTGGGTAATGATATAAACCAGCGTACTTCAAGAAGGCAGGCAAACATTGGTAATGACCTTGTTGTACCAGGTATATTTAGCATCACCAACACAGTTTCTAAAACATTTGCGGCTGATTCAAGGAGCAAAAGAAGGTTGTCGGGTTTATTTGCAGATGCAACTTTAGGTTATAAGAATTTTGCTTATTTAAATGCTACTGCAAGACAAGATCGTACTTCAACCCTTCCTTATAAAAATGCAAGTTATTTCTACCCTGGTGTTTCTGGTTCCCTTGTTTGGACAGACGCACTTAAGTTAAGTTCTAATTGGCTAAATTATGGTAAAATAAGAGCAGGTTGGGCAAAAGTAGGTAATGATGCAAATCCTCACAATGGCGAAGATTTGTTTGGTATTAGCAGCACTAACTTTTTAGGGCAACCTTATGCCAGCCGTAGCGGATTAACAGTAGATCCAGATTTAACTCCGGAATTTACTACAGAGTTAGAATTAGGTACAGATCTTTATTTATTTAAAAATAGGTTAGAGGTAGACTTTACCTGGTACGATAAAAAATCAACTAACCTTATTTATGATATTGATGTTCCGGTATCTACAGGATATACAAGCTTCTTTACCAATATTGGTGAGATCAGCAACAAAGGTGTTGAGCTTGGTGTAACAGTGCGTCCAATTAAATCAAAGAATTTTAATTGGGAAATAAGAGGAGCATTTACAAAAAACAAAAACATTGTTGAAAGATTAGTTGAAGGACTTGAAAGAGCTCCGCTAGGTTCAATCGCATACCTTGAGCCAGGGTTTCCTTATGGATACCTTCGCGGTACTGCAGTTGCAAGAGATAGCGCAACGGGACAAATGCTAATTGACCAGGCAACAGGTTGGCCTGTTGAAGACCAGGTTCAGAGAATGATTGGCGATCCAAACCCGGATTGGAAATTAGGTATTACTAACAATCTATCTTTTAAAGGGTTCTCTTTAAGTGCCGTTTGGGATATGACCAAAGGTGGCGACTTTTTCACTGAAACCGTTACATCCTTACTTGGTAGAGGTGTAACCAAAGACACGGAAGACAGGGAAACTAACCGGGTTATAAATGGTGTGTATGCTGATCCTAATAATATCTATGCGCCCTTATTAGTTGGTGGTAAACCGGTTCAAAACCAAACAAGAATATCTACCAACGATTTATTTTTCTCAACTTCTTCTATTGCTGCATCCTTTGCAATCAATGGCCATGATGAGTTTCAAGTTTATGATGGAACTGTTTACAGACTGAGAGAACTTACTTTGGGTTACGAATTACCAAAAAGTATTGTGAGCAAATTAAAATTGACTGCAATTTCTTTAGCGGTTAGTGGTCGCAATCTTTGGTATAATGCACCAAATGTTCCAAAGTATACAAATTTTGATCCTGAGACAAACTCTTTGGGTGCTGGCAATTTGCAAGGTATTGAGTTCTCTGCCGCGCCAACTACAAAAAGATTTGGTTTGAACCTAAACGTAACGTTTTAATAAAAATAATAGTGAGTTATGATACGAAATAAAAAAATATTATACATTCTTACTGCAATTCTGTTCGTTGTTGGAACAGGGTGTAAGAAGTTTTTAGATGTAAATAAGAACTTGAACAGTCCAACTACTGTTCCGGTGTCTACATTACTTACTTCATCTGAACTTGCTATTGGTAATGCAATGGCAATGGGTTCTGGTTTGTCAAACGGGCTTTCCGTTTACATGCACCAGCAAACCACCCGGGAACAATCCGATGGTTATGGAATCAGGGGCGATAACTTCCGCGTTGAAAGCCCATGGTCTGGTTTCTATGGCGCAATTGCTGACCTTGATGTAATTATTGAGCAAGGCACAACAGAAGAACGCTTTGTATATGTTGGTATTGCCAAAATATTGAAGGCCTACTCTTATAGTGTTATGGTTGATGTTTGGGGAGACATACCTTTCTCAGAATTTAACCAGTTTAAGACTGGAATTCGTCAGCCAAAATTTGATGATGATGCTGCTATTTATCCGCAGTTATTTGCAATGATCGATGCAGGTGTAGCAGATATAAAGAACACTATCGCAAATCCAACTGTTCCAGGTGCAGATGATTTAATCTATAATGGTAATAAAACTAAATGGATTAAAGCAGCCAATACAATTAAGTTGAAATTATACACCCAATTAAGGAAGGTGAAAAATGTTACTCCAGAAGTAACTGCATTATTAGCTGATCCTGCTACTTTAATAAATGCTAACAATGAAAGTTTTTTATTGCCTTATGGGCCTTTAGGAGCAACAGATGACCGTAATCCAGGTTATGGTGATTACACTGCTTCTCAAAGAGGACAAAATGTTAGTCCATGGTTGTATGAGATCATGAAGGGTTACAACCCCATTTTTGAAGGAATAACTGATCCACGTATTCCTTACTACATTTATAATCAACTTAATTCTACCAACAACACTACACCTCCAAATGCTACCGAGTACAGGGATGGCAGATTTGTTTCGCTTTATTTTGGTTCTCTAGGACCCAATAGAAATGGGTCTCAGCAAACCGCACAAAGTCTGTTTGGTATTTACCCAGTTGGTGGTCGTTACGATGATGGTTTAGGTGGGGTTGCAAGTTCTTCAAGCGGAACGGGTGCTGCACCTTACAGGTTCATTACTTATGCTGACAGGTTATACTTAGAGGCTGAGCTTATTCAGACAGGAGTTGTACCTGGTGATGCAAGAGCTGTTTTCAGTAAAGCAATGGCTGCATCCATGTCCCAGGTTGACTATGTTATAACTACTTATGTTAAGCCAGCGCAAAGTGTACCTGCTTTAGGTGCTCAAACAGCATACATTGATGCTATTCTTGCCTTATATGATGCTGGAAGTTCTGAAAAGCAATTAGAATATATCATGACCCAAAAATGGTTGTCGAGCTTTGGAGCTAACGTTGATCAGTATACTGATTATAGAAGAACCGGGTATCCAATTCTTTTTGATCCAAGAAACCCAGCTATGGCACCGGGTGGTCGTGTTCAACCTCCAATTGCAGGTAATCCATTAGTGAATCCCCAGGCTTCCGTTCCCGTTGCATTGTCTAAAAACTTTGCAGAATCTTTACCATGGAGCCAAAGTGAACTTGAATTAAATTCAAATGCACCGGACGTTCAAAAAGTACCTGAGAATTATAAAATTTTCTGGAAACCTTAGTATTAACTCTAAAAACACGATGATGAATAAAAAAATAATATTTTCATTTTTAATGGCAGCCCTTTTTATAATAGGGTGCAAAAAAGATGATGGATTCCTTCCAAAGGATGTAATTGTTGACAGGGTTCCACAACCTTCTGTTGTAAAAAACGGTGGAAGCGCATCTCTTGATGTATTGAATCTTGCTAGTTTTCAAGGAAAGTTTGATGTAAAACTTCTTTATGCTAGCGATATTCCACCAGCGAAGCTGGATGTTGTTATCATTAAGAATGGCAATAAAAGCAGCGTTAAGCTTTATAAAGCTGATGTTACCACTTATCCTTCTTCCTTTACCATTACTGCAGCCGAACTTGAAGCATTATTTGGGGCACCAATTGCTTTAGGAGATAACTATGATATTGGTGTAGACATTTATACCAAAGACGGAAAAAAATATGAAGCTTTTCCAGCGGTAGGTGCAGCTTATGGTAATACAGGTGTGGCCAACCAGCCTGGTTTTAGCCCAACGGTAAGGTATTCTGCTATTTGTGCTTATGACCCTTCAATATACCAGGGAAACTTTACTGTTGTTTCTGACGCTTTTGAAGACTTTGCGGTTGGAAGTACTGTTGTGATTACGCAGGTTAGCGCAACACAGTTCTCCTTTATTCAGCCTGCGGCAAAGAACCCAATACCTATGGTATTTACTATAGATGCTGCTAATGGAATTACTGCTCCAACACAAAAAATTGGCGATAATTTTACCTGGCAACCTGCTTATACTAATCCAAAAATTTCTGTAAGTGCAAGTCCAAATAGTTTTGTAGCACCTTGCGATAAAACATTAACGGTTATACTTAACTATTCTGTCGACCAGGGAAGTTTTGGTGGATATAAATTAGTATTGAAAAAAGCATAATAATCCAATTTTAAACGGCTATTTCATCAGAAGTAGCCGTTTAAAATTTTTTGTTGGAGTAAATTTTTAATTTTTTATGGAAACCATTATTTTCCTTTTATAAAAATTAACTTTTTATTCAAATTACTTATCTTCAATCGCTTTTGATAATTGGTTAGTCCACTCCCACACTGAAAACAACAAAAACTAAGTACACATTTCAAACTTTAATTTAAAAAGCACATGAGAAAATTTCTATCATTAATGGTAGTGTTAATGCTATCTTATGCTTTAGCATTCGCCCAAAACCGAACAGTAACGGGCACTGTTAGAGACAGCCAGGGTAATCCTATACCCTTTGCAACAGTAAGTGAAACAGGTTCGAAAAGAGCAGTAACGGCAGACGCTAACGGAAATTTTAGTATTTCAGTTCCTGAAAATGCAAGACTTTCAGTTAGTGCAGCAGGTTACACAGAACAAACTATTGGTTCCGGATCGGCATCTTCAATTGTTTTAGCAAGAGGAGAAGGTCAATTACAGGAAGTTGTTGTAACTGCATTAGGAATTAAAAGAGAAAAGAAAGCACTAGGTTATTCAGTACAAAGTGTAGATGGTGAAGACCTTACAATTGCAAAAGCAACTGATGTAAGCAGCTCCTTAGCAGGTAAAGTAGCAGGAGTTCAATTAGTAGGTTCTCCCAGTTCTACTTTTGATAATGCCAGCGTGCTTATCAGGGGTGTAACTGGTTTAGGTCCGGTTGCTCCAATTTTTGTTGTAGACGGAACAATTACTGACCAGTCAGCTGTAATTATGGATAATGTTGAAAGCTTATCAGTACTGAAAGGTCCTGCAGCAACAGCCTTATACGGACAAAGAGCTGGTAATGGCGTTGTTGTTATAACAAGTAAAAAAGGATCACGCCGCAAGACTTCCGGAGTTGAACTAAATCTTGGCGTAACCAGGGAAAATTTATCTATCCTTCCTCCATACCAAAATGAATATGCTGGTGGATATTCTTCCGCATATACAAATAAAAATACATTAGGTGCAGGTTACCTTGATGATCAGGGATACTATATATTCAATTACGACCCTGCAGTACATCCTGCAGAATGGGCGGCTTTTAATGGCCAAAGAATGTTAGAATATGGCGCAGATGAAAGCTGGGGACCAAAGATCGACGGATCCTTATATCGTCCATATTGGAGCTGGTATCCTGGCGAAGACTTTGGTAAAATGGTACCAATGACAGCGCAGCCAGACAATGTAAAAAACTTCTTTCAACCTGGATATAATTTAAACAACTCTATTGCATTTACCAGCGGAGCTGAGAATTATAATTTCCGTTTAACTTATGGTAATCAAAATAGGTCTCTAATTATTCCTGGTGCTAAAAGAGACCAACACCAAATTGGTTTGAATGGTTCATATGATATTGGTAGATTGTTAACGATCACATCAGATATGACCTATACAACTTCAAAAACTAAAGGGCAACCTCTTGAAGGTTATCGTTTAGATGGTTTGAATGTTACACAAAATTTCAACCAGTGGTTTCAGAGACAATTGGATTTTGAAAAGATGAAAACTTATCGTCAACCAGATGGTAGTTTAAATTCATGGAACATAGGTGATCCAAATGCTACTTCAGTCCTTGCAGAATATGGAAAACCTCAATATTGGGATAATCCATATTTCGTAATTAAGGAAAATTATGGCACCCAGTTTTCAAATCGTTTAGTAGGAAATATTGGTTTAAATGTTAAGTTTAATCAGCATTTAAACTTGCAGTCTTACGTTCGTACAAGTCAATCAAATGGCGAAAACGACTTCAGGGTTGCTACCGGTGGTTTGCAATTGGATGAATATTCTATTAATCAACACCAGTTCCGCGAAATGAACTATGAAACAAACCTTGTTTACAAAAATAAATTTGGTGATTTTTCAGTTGATGGACTATTAGGTGGAAACGTTAGAAACGAATTTTATAGCCGTTTAGCAATGGCAACTGCAGGTGGATTGAGTGCTCCAAATTTCTTTGATATTGGAGCTTCTATTGCACGTCCTATTGTAAACAGAGAAGATTATAGAAGAAAAAGAGTGAATAGTATTTACGGTAAAGCTTCTTTCGGATTTAAGGATATGCTTTTTCTTGAGGGTACTATAAGAAATGACTGGTCTTCTGCATTACCGGAAAATGAAAATTCTTATCTATACCCTTCTTTAAGTACAAGTTTTGTATTTACAGAAATGTTGAAGAATTCAAATACTTCTTCGTGGTTAACTTTTGGAAAAATCCGTGCGTCATATGCTTCGGTAGGATCTGACCTTGGTTTTAACCAGGTTAATCTTGCTATAAACAATGGTTTTTTGTATGGCGCTAATCCATCAGTTTCTATAGGAAACCAGTTTAGATCAGGAAGCATTAAACCTTCATTAACTAAGGCTTTTGAAGTTGGTGCAGAATTCAGATTTATTAAAAGAATTGGTTTAGATATCGCTGTATATCAAAATAATAATACAGACCAGATTATTCCTTTGGATGTTTCTCCTGCAAGCGGCTTTACTACTGCACAGATCAATGCTGGTAATATACAAAGCAAAGGAATCGAGGTTACTTTATCTGGAGCAATTGTAGCTAAAAGCGATTTCAATTGGGATGTTTCTTTGAACTGGGCTAAAAACAGTAACTACGTTAAAGAACTTGCTCCCGGACTTAATACCTACTTATATGCAACTAACCGTTATGATACAAGACTTGAACATCGCGTTGGTGCAGAATGGGGTCAATATGTTGGTCGTAGATGGAAAACAAATGAAAACGGCAAAACGGTAATATTAGCTAATGGTCAGCCTGATTATGATATCAATGTAGACATTGGTAATGTATTGCCAGAATGGACTGGTGGTATGTTCAATACCGTTCGCTATAAAAATTTCGATCTTGCACTTTCGGTTGATTTTCAAAAAGGTGGATTGTTTTATTCTGAAACAAGAAACTTTAATACCGGTAGCGGTCTTTCAGAAGAAACTGTTGGCCTAAATGATAAAGGTTTTGATTGGAGAGATTATCCAGGTTCATACACTTTGGCTGGTGGAAATACTGGAAATGGTGGTATAAGAATTCCTGGACAGTTTGCTGATAAAACTGAAAACAATAGATATATCCCTGCAAGAGCTTATTGGTATACCGCTCGTCAGCGTGATGCAAGTAATGTTTTACTGGATGCATCTTATGTTAAATTAAGAGAAGTAAGATTGGGTTATAGCATTCCAAAAAACTTTATTGACAAACTTGGAGGCATTAAAACTGCAAACTTTGGTGTTATCGTTAGCAATGCATGGTTAATTTGGGCAAATACTAAAAAATACGGTGTTGACCCTTCCGAACTTGAAGTATTTTACAGAGAGGGTGGACAATTATCAGCAACCAGGCAAATTGGTTTTAACCTAAGAGTAGGATTATAAAATCCAATCTTTAAACTTAATAATAATAAAGATGAGAAAACTAATAATGATTTTTTGTGTTGCAGTTCTTACAATAAGCTGCAATAAGTTTGATGATTTAAATGTATCGCCTACGGCGTTATCCGAACCGACCACGAGAGGACTATTAACAAATTCACTTCAGTCTATTCCTGACCTTTTGTTGGGTAATACAGCTGTAAGCCGAAATGGTAGCCTTTATACGCAACAATTAGCCGAAGGGCCTTATCCTGCCTCTTCGTTGTACAGCGAAAGGACATTTAGTTTTTCCGCGTGGTATACAGGCCCTCTATATAATCTTCAAAAAATTATAGAGTATAATAATGAAGGGTCCTCTTTTGCCGATCCAAACGCGAACGGCTCAAAAGACAACCAGATTGCTGTTGCACGGATATTAAAGGGATTTTTGTTTTTACAAATGACTGATCGTTGGGGTGATATTCCTTACAGCCAGGCTTTGCAGGGAGATAAAGCTTTTTCTCCTGCGTACGATAAACAACAGGATATTTATACAGATTTGTTTAAAGAATTTAAAGAAGCTGCAGCACAAATTAAAGAAGGTGAAAAAGCTGTTGCAGGTGATTTTTTAATGGATGGAGATATGTCCGCATGGAAACGTTTTGCCAACACCACCAGGATGATCATGGCATTGCGTTTATCAAAGGTTGATCCGGCAAAAGGTGCAGCTGAATATGCTGCTGCTTTAGCTGATGGCGTAATCAGTAGTAATTCCCAAAATGTGAATTATACTTTTATCGCAGGGGATCCTAACAATTATAATCCATGGTATAATAATTACAATGTTTCTAACAGAAATGATTATGCAATAAGTAAAACGTTAACTGATTACATGGCAGCTAAGAACGACCCTCGCTTAATGGTGTATGGTGAAAATCTTGCTGGCGGTGTAGTTAAAGGTCTACCTTATGGAAGACAAGCATCTGTAAACATTCCAGCTGCTTATAGCAGGATCGGCGATCGATTCAGGAGTGCAGGTTCTGCATTAAACATTTATTCATATGCCCAGGTTTTATTTATGCAGGCAGAGGCAGCTAAAATTGGCTATACAGCTGGCGGTGATGCTGTTGCTGCTGTTCACTATGCAGATGCTATAAAAGCTTCGTGGGAACAATATGGCGTTTATGATGCAGCAAAGTATGCCACATATATGGCCAACCCGGATGTTGCCTATACGCCATTAAAAGGTTATGAACAAATCATGACCGAAAAATGGGTTCATATGTATCTAAATGGATGGGAAGCCTGGAATGATTGGAGAAGAACAGGATATCCTTTATTAACCCCAGCTGCTGATGCTGTAGATCCAAGAGGTATTCCTCGTAGATGGGCTTATTCTTCAACTGAAGCAACTTTAAATGGTGAGAATTATAAGGCTGCCATTGCAATTCAAGGTCCCGATAATAATTACACCAGAATATGGTGGGATAAACTATAAGATAATTATTAAAATTAAAAGAGGCTGTCCCTAAAAGACAGCCTCTTTTTTTATGTAAGAAATCATTTAAAGAATTCCTTCATCTGCAAAACTGTAATAACCGTCATCACTTACAATTAAATGATCAAGCACCTTTATATCAAAATATTTGGCCGCTTCTTTTATTTTATGCGTTAATTCTTCGTCGGCCCTGCTCGGTTTTAAACTGCCCGATGGGTGGTTATGGCAAAGAATCAAACTGACCGCATCGTAATCAAGCGCCTTTTTTAAAATAACGCGTGGATCGGCTACGGTTCCGGTCATTCCGCCTTCACTAACAATTTCAAAATGATTTATTTTATTAGCCCTGTTTAAAAACACAACTGCAAAAACTTCCCGCCGATGATCTTTTAATAGCGTTTGCAGGTAAATGGCTATTTCATTACTGTTGGAGACAATTTGTTTTTCCCTTGGTGCAGAAGCCTGCCGGCGTCTTCCTAATTCTAATGCAGCAATAATTGTAACTGCTTTTGCTTCTCCAATTCCTTTAACTTTTGTGAGCTCTTTTACGGTAAGTTTACTTAGTTCCGGCAGATTGTTTTTACCTAATTTCAAAACATCCTTTGCCAAATCAATTGCGCTTTTCTCTTTATTTCCATTGATAATTAAAATTGCTAATAACTCGCTGTTACTAAGTGCTTCCGCCCCCTTCATGAGTAGTTTTTCGCGAGGCCTATCGTCTTTTGCCCATAGTTTGATTGAGTAATTTTGCTCTTGCATCCTTAAAGTTTAGATAATATTTTTATGATTCCTTATTATCTATTGAAAACTTTTAAAACCAATCCTATGAAACGAAATTCTACTTCAACTATTGGCGCTTTGCACCCAATTATGTTTTTCTTTTTAGTTTATGGTATATCGCTTTTCCTTGCTCTTTTTGTTTGCCGTGCCGTTTATTTTAATATTCATGGCGAAGAGGTGAATGCACAAAGTTCTAATCAGTCAATTAAGGATAATAACAATAATACCGCTGTGGCTTATAATTAAAGCTTTGACCATAAAGGTGTGAAAGTCATTGGTTAATGTAAAATGATTTTTATGCCTGCTTTATTTTATAAAAGATGTTCCTGCTCAAAATTTTATTTTGAGCTTTTTTTTTCTTATTATCAGAACAGAGGTTAATATCTTCGCCGCTCATTCCATTAAAAATGCCCCCTTCAGCAAAGATCTTTTCCGGAACAGGATCACAACGTTTAACCGAACAAATTTGCAAGCGCTACGGTTGCGAACCAGGTAAAATCAATATTCAGCGCTTTAGCGATGGAGAAATTCAAACTACTTTCCTTGAAAGTATTCGGGGAGATATGGTTTTCCTGGTGCAAAGTACGTTTGCACCAAGTGATAATTTAATGGAATTGTTGTTGATGATCGATGCGGCACGCCGTGCTTCCGCAGCAAAAATTGTAGCCGTGATTCCATATTACGGCTATGCCCGCCAGGACAGGAAAGATAAGCCCCGCGTAGCGATTGGCTCAAAGCTGGTAGCAAATATGCTGGTGGCTGCAGGTGCGGACAGGGTTATTACCATGGATCTTCATGCGCCGCAAATACAAGGATATTTTGACATTCCTGTTGACCACCTCGATAGCTCAGCGGTTTTTATACCTTATATAACACTGCTTAAGCTAGAAAATCTTACTTTTGCCGCCCCCGACGTGGGTTCAACCAACCGCGTTAGGGAAATTGCCTCTTATTTCGAAGCAGAAATGGTGATTTGTGACAAGCATCGCAAACGTGCAAACGAAATAGCTAGCATGGTGGTGATTGGTGATGTAACAGGAAAGGATATTGTAATAATAGATGACATCTGCGATACCGGCGGAACACTTGCAAAGAGTGCAGCTCTTTTAAAAGAAAAAGGCGCTCGAAGTGTAAGGGCTTTAATTACGCACCCGGTATTAAGCGGCAATGCTTACGAGAATATTGAAAATAGTGTGTTGGAAGAACTAATGGTTTGCGATACCATTCCTCTAAAAAAGGAATCGAAGAAGATCAAAACCATTTCAGTTTCTGAATTATTTGCGGTAGCTATTCGTAATGCTTACGAAAACAAGAGCATCAATAATTTGTTTATTCATTCACACAGGAAGGATAGATAAAAATCAAACAAACAATTAAACATTCATAAAAAATGAAAACAATTACAATCGAAGGACAACTGAGGACCGAGTCTGGCAAGACAGCCGCCCGCCAGCTTCGCTCTCAGGAATTAGTGCCAGGTGTAATTTACGGAGGCGCAAAGGAGATCAATTTTGTTGCATCTGCTAAATCATTACGACCACTCGTATACACACCAAGCTTTCAGTTGGCAGAAGTTAATGTAGATGGTGCAACTTACCGTTGTATTTTAAAAGATCTTCAGTTTGACAGGGTTTCAGATGATTTGATTCATATTGACCTTTTTGAATTAGTGGAAGACAAAAAAGTAGTTGCTACTATTCCTTTGAAGTTTACAGGCGTTGCCGTTGGTGTAAAAGCCGGTGGTCGTTTAGAAACAAAAATGAAAGCATTAAAGATCAAAACTTATCCAAAGTATTTAAAAGAGCAAATTGAAGTAGCTGTTGATAAACTGGATATTGGTGAAAATCTTCGTGTGCAGGATGTAACGGATCCTAATTACGAAATATTGAATTCGCCACGTATACCTATTGTATCTGTAGTTACTACCCGTGCTTTACGCCAGGAAGAAGCCGCTGCTGAAAAAGCCCCTGCAAAAGGTGCTGCAGCTCCTGCAAAAGCAGCTCCAGCTAAAAAATAGTTTGTACAAAACATTTATAGATCCTGCATTTTAATAAAAATAAAATGCAGGATTTTTTATTGCTGTCCTCATATTTGCATTCTGATGAACAAGTTTTTAATAGTTGGCCTTGGTAACGTAGGCGCCGAATATGCCCATACACGTCACAACATTGGGTTTGATGTTGTAAACGCTTTTGTTGCTAAGCATGGCGGGCAATTGACCCTTGAAAGGCTGGCTTATAAAGCTGAGATAAAATGGAAAGGAAGGATCTTTATTTGCATTTGCCCTACCACTTTTATGAACAGGAGCGGTGCAGCTGTTCGTTATTGGATGGATAAAGAAAAGATTGCATTGGAAAATATGCTCGTCGTTGTTGATGACCTGGCTTTACCACTAAACCGGCTTCGGTTAAGGGCAGGCGGAAGTGATGCTGGCCATAATGGTCTCAAAGACATCCAGGAGGTATTGGCAACTACAGAATATCCCAAATTAAGATTTGGAATTGGCAACACATTTCCAAAAGGAAGACAGGTAGAATTTGTATTAGGAAAGTGGACACCCGAAGAAGCGCCATTAGTTAAATTGAAAATTGAAAAATCTGTTGAAGTAATCGAAAGCTTTTCGACAATTGGCATCAACGCAACGATGAACAATATAAATAAAGTGGATTATATGCTATGATGAGTAAATGTAAATACTTACTTTAGCTGCATCTCCAGTTTCTAAATTTCCAATTTCTTAAGGAAGGCTGAATATATAGGATAAACAATCGCCATGGTGGTGGTAAGAATCCGATGTATATAAAAACTAAACACATTACAATTGTATGAAGATATTTTGCGTTGGCCGTAATTATGCGGAACATATCAAAGAGTTAGGCAATATTTTTCCAGAGGAACCAGTGATTTTTATGAAACCAAAAAGTGCCTTATTGCAGGCACATACTCCATTTTATTACCCGGAGTTTACCAATGAATTGCATTACGAATGCGAATTGGTTTTGCGCATATCCAAGAATGGTAAATATATCCAGGAAGCTTTTGCAAGTAAATACTATGATGCAATAACGGTGGGTATAGATTTTACAGCTAGGGATATTCAAAATGAATTAAAAGAAAAAGGCTTGCCCTGGGAAAAAGCCAAAGCATGGGATAATTCTGCTGCTATTGGTAAATGGGTTCCAATGGCTAATATTAAAAACAAAAAAGACATTCCTTTTGGGTTATATAAAAATAAGGAGCTGGTACAACAGGGAAGTTCAAAACAAATGATTCACAGTTTCGATTATATTGTTTCTTACATTTCCAACTTCTTTTCTGTAAACATAGGCGACCTGATTTTTACCGGAACGCCGGCTGGTGTTGGCGAATTAGTTGTTGGCGATGAAATAGAAGGCTTCATGGAGGAAGTTCCATTGCTTCAATTAGAAGTTAAATAAAACAAATTGCTTAATTAGCCATCCAATTAAAACGGGTGGCTTTTTTATTTCCTCAATTCTGCCCCTACATTTGCTTTTTACTTTTTCTAATGATTGATCACAACTTGCTATTGCATACGTACCGGTTAATGTACCAGGCTAAAATTATGGCCGAAACCTACGAGGCAAACCGTTCGATAACCAAATATGTACACTCAACTTCCAGGGGGCATGAAGCGATACAACTGGCAACTGCCTTTCAACTAAAACCATGCGATTGGGTTAGCCCTTATTACCGCGATGAAAGTATGTTGCTTGGGATGGGGTGGACGCCTTACGAGCTAATGTTGCAACTGCTTACTAAAGCCGATGATCCTTTTACAGGTGGAAGAAGTTATTATGCGCATCCAAACTCGAGAGAAGAAGATAAACCAAAGATCATCCATCAAAGCAGTGCGACGGGCATGCAGGTTATTCCAACTACGGGTGTTGCCCAGGGTTTACAATATTTACAACAAATAAATTCAGGTCTGTTGCAAAAAAGCGCAGACGGAGCGTTGCCTGTGGTCATATGTTCATTAGGCGATGCCTCGGTAACTGAAGGTGAAGTGAGTGAAGCATTTCAATTTGCTGTTTTAAAGGGATTACCCATTATTTATTTGGTACAGGATAATGAATGGGGGATAAGCGTGACGGCGAAAGAAGGCCGGGCAATGGATGCCTTTAGATATGCGAAAGGGTTTAAAGGATTAAATAAAGTTCGGGTTGATGGTACTGACTTTATGGAAAGTTATAAAACCATGCAAAAAGTGGTTGGTCATGTACGTGAGCACAGGCAACCATGGTTAGTACATGCAAAAACTGTTTTGCTAAATCATCATACCAGCGGTGTACGCAAAGAATTCTACAGGGGGGAAGAGGATCTTTTGGAACATGCGCAAGATGATCCTTTTCCAAAATTTAGAAAGTTGGCCTTAAAAACGGTTGATGGGGAAACGCTGAAGGCAATTGAAGAAGAAGTAATAATAGAAATTGAGGAAAGCTTTAATAGGGCAGTAGAAGCCTCCGGGCCAGATCCATCAACTGTTGCGAATCACATTTTTGTTCCTACTCCTGTAACCCAAGAAAAAGGAGAGCGTTCGCCAGTTGGAAAAGAAAAAGTGATCATGGTTGATGCCGCCTTATTTGCCATCAGGGAAATTATGGAAGATCATGATGAATGTCTTTTATATGGTCAGGATGTTGGGAAAAGGTTAGGCGGCGTTTTTCGTGAAGCAGCGACTTTAGGCGAGCAATTTGGCGATCACCGTGTGTTCAACACCGCCATCCAGGAAGCATATATTATTGGTTCAACGGTTGGTATGAGCGCAGTAGGGGCAAGGCCCATAGTTGAAGTGCAATTTGCTGATTATATATACCCGGGCTTTAATCAATTAGTAACGGAAATATCCAAGTCGTGCTATTTATCGTGTGGTAAATTTCCTGTTGCCACAATTATTAGGGTGCCAATTGGTGCTTATGGTGGCGGTGGGCCTTACCATAGTGGAAGTATTGAAACGACCCTATTATCCATCAAAGGCATTAAGATTGCCTATCCATCCAACGCCGCTGATATGAAAGGTTTAATGAAGGCCGCTTATTATGACCCCAACCCGGTTGTAATGCTGGAACATAAAGGATTGTATTGGAGCAAGGTGCCTGGTACAGAGGATGCAAAATCAGTTGAGCCTGACCGTAATTATATATTACCGTTTGGCAAAGGAACTGTTGTTTTAACTGCAAGCGAAGAAAAAATAAGCAATGGCGAAACTGCTTGTATCATTACTTATGGCATGGGTGTTTATTGGGCAAAAGCTGCTGCAAAAGAGTTTAATGGTGCAATAGAAATTATTGACCTGCGTACTTTGTTTCCACTAGATGAAGCGTTGATTTATGCTACAGTAAAAACTCATGGCAAGTGTTTGGTGCTGACAGAAGAACAACAAAATAATTCTTTTGCTGAAGCTTTAGCCGCACGCATATCAAAAAATTGTTTCAAATTTTTAGATGCACCGGTTGAAGTTTTAGGAGCTTTAAACCTTCCGGCCGTGCCACTAAATATGGAATTAGAAGCAGCTATGTTACCCAATGCAAAAAAAGTGGCAGAACGATTAAACCAAATGTTGGAAAATTAATTTATTATAAGAACCACAAAAGGGTAAGTGTTGAATGCTTACCCTTTTTTTATTATTTTTCTATTGATCCGTCAGCTTTCCACTGTACAAAAACCTGGATGGTAGAATCAGGCAGTTTTGCATGTTTGAAAGGCATGAAACCTTTTTCGCTTGGATCTTTTTGAATCCTGGTAATGATTTCGTCAATATCAGATTTCACGTTTGCATAATTATCATATGCCTTTTTATTTCCTTTAGGTGGAATATGGCAGGGGGAGCAATTGCTCATAATAATGGGGTGTAAAGCAGATGCATAAGTTAATTTCAAAGGTTCTGCAGTTGCCACTTTTTTTGTTGATGTACAAAAAGGCAATGCAAAGAGCGCAAATACAAAGAAAAAAACAGAACACTTTTTCATGAGACAGCTAGTTTTATATTAAGAAAGATAGAAATTTTTTATAAAAAATAGGTAAACGAGTTTCTATTAAAGAAGTTATTTGTTCAATTGCTCCTGCATACGTTTTACTCTATCTGCTAATTTTTCCGAAGTAAGATTTTCACGTAGACTATCAACTTTAATGGGAAAACAAAATGGAGTTAATCGCTGGGGGTAGGTTAAAACAATTTTCGATTCACTGATCCGGTTCAGCATATCTCTTAATCTTACTTCCTCCATCTGGTGATTGAATACTTCCTGGTAAGCTTGACGCAGCAAAACATTGTTCGGTTCGTATTCATTAAACACATTAAATAATAATCCAGCGGAAGCCTGTAAATGGCGTTGCTTTTTATATTCCCCGGGGTAACCCTGGAAGATCAATCCGCCAATAACGGCAATATCCCTGAATTTTCGTTTAGCCATCTCCGTTGAATTTACACTTCGTTGAATATCTTCAATTAAATGGTCGGGGCTAAAGAGTTGGTGCACATTAGAATCATCTACGGGTATTGGCTGGTCGCTTAATAATTCAAACCCATAATCATTCATGGCTATTGAAAAAGTAATGGGTGTGATCTTAGCAATGCGGTACGCAAGCAGTGCGGCCACCGCTTCGTGTACTAACCTGCCTTCAAAAGGGTAAACAAACAAATGGAAACCATCCCGTGTTTCAATTTGTTCTATCAATAATTCGTTTGACCTGGGTATATGCGAAAGATGTTCCTGTAAAGCAAAAAGCGGGTGCAAAACTTCCAGTTCAATATCTTCAGATACAACGCCATTAATAATTTGCTCCCCGGCTTCATTTAATTTTTCTCGCAATTTTTTTCCGAGGCTTTGCGATAACGGTAACCTGCCACCAAGCCAACTTGGTACAAGCGATTTTTTTGCAGATGACTTTTTTACCAATACCGTCATGTCTTTGATCATGACCAGTTCAAGTTGTTTGCCTGCTAAAGTAAAAGTATCGCCAGGCTCTAATCGGGAAATAAAATATTCTTCAATAACACCAATGTAACCACCCGTCATAAATTTTACTTTGATCATGGCATCACTAACAATGGTTCCGATATGCATTCGGTGACGCATAGCTATTCGCCGGCTTTTGATTTTATAAACGCCGGCTTCAACTTCTACTTTTTTGTATTCATCATATTGCTGCAATGCTGTGCCACCCACGGTAATAAAATGCAAAATTTCCCGCCAGTCTTCTTCGCTTATTTCCTGGAAACAATAAGTGGACCTCACTTCTTTAAAAATTTCATCGGGTATAAAACCTTCTGATATGGCTATTGTACATAAGTATTGGGTTAGTACATCATAACAAAGCAGCATTGGTTCGCGGCTTTCTATGGTTGCTTCATCAACTGCCGATTTTAATGCGGCCGCTTCAATTAATTCTAAAGAATGCGTTGGTAAAAAATATATTTTGCTCACGGCATCGGGGCTGTGACCACTACGCCCCGCTCTTTGTAAAAATCGGGCAACACCTTTTGGCGATCCAACTTGTATAACTGTTTCCACTGGCCGAAAATCAACACCCAGGTCCAGACTGGCTGTGCAAACAACTGCTTTCAATTTTCCTTCATGCAATGCTTCTTCTACCCAGCTTCGTAATTCGTTCTCTATACTTCCATGGTGCAAGGCCAATGCGCCTGATAATTCTGGTGCAATGGTTAACAGCGCCTGGTACCATTGTTCGCTCATGCCACGTGTATTGATAAAGATCAGCGTGGTTTTACTTTCTTCAAGTATGGGTAAAATTTTATGCGCCAGCTTAATTCCTAAATGCCCTGCCCATGGATATTTTTCAATTTCATCTGGTAAAATAGAATCTATTACCAGTTTTTTGTGGAGCTGGGCTCGTACAATTACCGGGGGTTGATTCATTGCCATCAATGAAAGTGGCGAAAGCAAAACATCCATCGCTTGAATTAAATTCCCAATAGTTGCACTGATACCCCATATGGAAAGATTTGTACTTGCATTCTGTTGGGCCTGCATGCCAACGATCCTGCTTAATGCAAGTTCCACCTGCACACCGCGTTTACCACCAATTAATTCGTGCCATTCATCTACCGCAATTATTTTTAATTCTTTTAAAACCTGCGGGTAACCCTTCTGTGCCAATAATAAATGCAAGCTCTCAGGTGTAATAATCAGCACTTCAGGCATTTGCCGTTTTTGTTTTTGCCTGTCGCTTAAACTTGTATCTCCATTGCGTATGCCAACTTTCCATTGTAATTCTAATTCTTCAATTACTTCTTCCATGGCACGCCCAATATCTTTTGCAAGAGCCCGTAAAGGTGTTATCCATAATAACTGCAATCCACTTTTTGCTTTTGTTTTATACTTCTGCGGGTTTTTATTAATAAATTGAATGAGTGCACCAAGGAACACAGAAAATGTTTTTCCTGTACCGGTTGGTGCGTTTACCAAACCACTTTTGCCATCAATAATATGTTGCCATGTTTCTTCCTGGAAAGAGAATGGTTTAAAACTTTTTTGTTGCAGCCATTTGTTTATGACCTTATAGCCTTTCGTGGAATGGAGATCCGTCATATGAAGATTCTAATTTTTATTATTGTGCGAATACTTGCATTTATCAAAATCACCTATTAGTTTCGCAACATCTTCCAACATTCTATGGAATGAATAACAGGCAGTCTGCCAGGTTGTTCTTTTACCCAACTACTTACCAATCCTTTGGAAATCCGTTAATCGCAACTTTTTAAATCAAAAAAACGGACCCCACATGAAAACAATGCAATTAAGCATTATTGCTTTAGTATTCCTAAGCCTTTTTTATTCCTGTACGAAAGACAGTTCGGTAACTGCCAACAACATTATTATCGCTTCAACTGGCAAAAACACTGTACTTGGTAAAAATTCAGACGTAGGAATTGCAAACGAAAGTTCTAAGGAAAAGAAGCCTCTTTTAATTCCTTCTGATGATAATTATGAAGTGAATGTAAATACCCCGGTAACTGTTTCTTTTACAGCAACAGATGGTGAAAGCCTGGCTCCGGTAACATGCGGAAGGGTATTTATTTACCAATTAAAAAATGATGTATGGGTGGAAGTGGCAAGCAATGATGCCGCAACCGCAACCTATACTTTTACCCCAACCATTGTTGGCGAATGTGCATATAAATTTAAAGCAGCATTTGCGCCAGGTGGAGGAACTTTAAATTGCCGCGGTTCTTATGCAGGTGTAGATTTTACAACTCAACCAGAAATTTGCGTAAATGTTACTAGCCCTTGCGTAACTGAATTTACAATTGGTGAAAATGTTGTTGCCCAACCAATGGGTAATGGTATTTATGAATTTACAATTACATACACGCTTACCAGCCCTACTGCCGTAACGGGTGTAAAATTCCAGGGTGGCGCAACAGCAGGTGGCAATACCGGGCACCAAATTACAGATCTGGGAAACACCGTAGTGGTAAATGCGAATAACAACAATACAGTTGTAAAATGGGAAGGAAATCTTGAAGCATGTACGCCTCAAACCGTGTATTTTAAATATACAAGAAACTTTAGCTGCCCTTCAACAAATGCTGCTGTAACCGGTAACTGGAAAGCTTCAATTGGAGAAGTGGTTCTTGGCGAGATTGCGCCGTTGACTTACAGCTGTAATTAGAAATTTAAAATGTATTGAGTCCGAAAGACTGGAAACAATATCATATCGAAATAAAAAAGCGTTTCTCGAAAGGAAACGCTTTTTTAAATTTATTTATTGCCGAAAATGTTTCCGACAGCACCCTGAAGCATTGGGTATTTATCTACCACGAAAGTTTTAATGGTTTCTAATACTTTTTGTGCCTGCTCGTCAGTTAAACCAGCCTGGTCTTTTAAACGATCAACCAGTTCTGTTACTTGGCCCTGGGCTTTGTCTTTATTCATTCCTAACATATCTCCAAACATAATGGTGTATTTAAAATTTAATTATTGTTGTTTTTGCCTTGCATTCAATACAAAATATCTTAAGCAACTTTAAGAAGGCTTAATTTGCTTTTATCAAATTTGCGTTTTGCATATTCCAGGTCAAGGTTAAAAAACTTTTCTTTTGACGATGGTAATTCAAACATAGAATCAGTTAAAATGCCTTCGCAAATACTACGCAAACCTCTTGCACCTAATTTATATTCCATTGCTTTTTCAACCATAAAATCCAAAACATCTTCTTCAATGGTCAGTTTAATTCCTTCCAGTTCAAACAAACGAACATATTGTTTGATCAAAGCATTTTTTGGCTGAATTAATATAGCCCTTAGTGTTTCAGCATCTAATGGATCTAAATGCGTTACAACAGGTAAACGTCCCAATAATTCGGGTATCAAACCAAAAGATTTTAAATCCTGTGCTGTTATATAACGCAACAGGTTTTTCTTCATATTTTCCTGTAAGTCTTTATCTACATTAAAACCAATCGTATTGGTTTGAACACGGCGTCCAATGATCCTGTCTATACCATCAAAGGCACCACCACAAATAAATAATATATTCTGCGTGTTGATCTTGATCAGCTTTTGCTCCGGGTGTTTACGGCCACCTTGTGGTGGAACTAAAACATCGGTTCCTTCCAATAATTTCAACATTCCCTGCTGTACACCTTCGCCACTTACATCGCGAGTTATTGAAGGGTTATCACCTTTACGTGCAATCTTATCAATTTCATCAATATAAACAATACCACGTTCAGCTGCAGCAACATCATAATTACAAACCTGTAACAAACGGGTAAGAATGCTTTCTACATCTTCACCTACATAACCTGCTTCCGTAAAAACTGTAGCATCTACAATAGCAAAAGGAACATTCAATAATTTGGCAATGGTTTTTGCAAGCAAGGTTTTACCTGTACCCGTTTCGCCAACCATAACAATATTGCTCTTGTCAATTTCTATTTCGCCGCCTGTATTATCGGTTTTGTATTGCAGGCGTTTGTAATGATTATATACCGCTACAGAAAGAACTTTTTTCGCTTCGTCCTGGCCGATAATGTATTCATCTAAAAACTTCTTCATTTCCATCGGTTTTTTCACCGATAGTTTAAACGAAGTCGAAGGATTAGAGCTGTCATCCCGAACAGAAATTTCCTGGTCAATGATCTCTCTTGCATGTTCTACGCAGTTCTCGCAAATATGCCCTTCCTGACCCGCAATAAGGATCTTTACCTCGTCGCGACTACGACCACAAAAAGAACAATGCAATATATTTTTAGCCATTTAAATTTATTCTAATAAGTTAAGAAACCTTTGATGTGCATTTAGCTGCATCAAACAGCCTGCAAAAATAAAAAAAACCACCGGCAACCGGCGGTTTATATTCAATTTTGGATTAGAATTAGGATAATTTAAGGAGAAAGTTGATTTCCTAAAAGATTGAAAACCAAAACTTACTACACTTTAATTAATACATCTTCTCCAATATTTTATCGACTATGCCATATTCTATACTTTTTTCAGCATCCATCCAGTAATCACGCTCAAAATCTTTTTTAATTCGTTCAATGGTTTGCCCTGTATTATCAGCTAATATTTTAGCACCCATCAACTTCGTTCTTAAAATTTGTTCTGCATGAATTTCCATATCAGCACTTACGCC
>JAKFCI010000458.1:0-5519 GCA_036676725.1 Chitinophagaceae bacterium | reverse complement strand
CAAATGCTTGATGAAGATGCACGCCGTTTGGAAAAATGGTTAGAAAAAGATATGCATGGTAATATGGGTTATATGGTCAATCACTTCGATTTGCGTGTGAACCCCACAAAATTAGTTCCCGGTGCAAAGTCTGTAATTACTTTATTAAAAAATTATTTTCCTGCCGAGCAGGCAGCAACAGAAAATAAAATTTCAAAATACGCTTGGGGCAAAGATTACCACACGGTAATACGGCATCAACTAAAAGCGATGATCGTAGAATTGGAATCTAAAATCGGGCAATTTAATGGCAGGGGCTTTGTAGATTCTGCACCGGTGCTGGAAAGAGCATGGGCGCAAAAAAGCGGTCTTGGCTGGATAGGTAAAAACGGAAATTTAATCACCAAAGAAAGTGGATCCTTTTTCTTTATTGCCACATTGATCACCGACCTCGAATTGAACTTTGATGACCCATTTGCAAAAGATTATTGTGGTAGTTGTAAACGTTGTGTAGAAAGTTGTCCTACCGAAGCAATATTGCCGGATAAAACCATCAACGGCAGTAAATGCATTTCCTATTTTACTATTGAATTAAAAGAGGAAATCATTCCTGGTGAAATGAAGGGAAAGTTCAGGGATTGGATGTTTGGTTGTGACATCTGCCAGGATGTTTGTCCATGGAACCGTTTCAGTGCACCACACCACGAAACAGAATTTTCCCCCATTGCCGAAGTTTTAAATTTTACTACTAAAGATTGGGAAGCATTAAGCGAAGAAAGTTTTAAAAAGATATTTAAAGATTCGCCAATAAGCCGCTCGAAATATAAAGGCATTCAACGCAACCTTAAGTTTTTAAAAAGCGCTAATCCAATTATATAATAAAAGAAAAGCCGCTCGAAAGCGGCTTCTATATTAAAGGTTTAGAAAGCTGGATTGGGTGGTGTGTTTGGATTGTTGTCTCTTTCCTGGAAAGGATAAGGAAAAAAGTTTCTTTTTCTTTCTGTTAGAGGCCGGTCAAACCTGCGCATATCTTCAAGTTTTAATCCCGACATAAATAATTCAATACTTCTTTGGCGGTAAATCTCTGTTAGCAATTCTGCCTGCGTTAATGGTCCTGCAATCGCTGGTAAATCAGCCCCAACGCCATAAGGATCCGAAGCAGGTGTTTTTGTGATCACTTTATTTAATTCGATCAATGCTTCCGCCAACATATTCTGGCGTGCATATGCTTCTGCTTTGATCAACATTATTTCGCCTGGTAAATAAATGGGAACAATTGAGGTGCCAGTTGCATAGAAACCTTTTATGCGGTAACGTGGTGCAATGGTAGTATTGATGCCAATGTAAAAAGGTATTCTTTTATCGGCAAGATTTGGTGCCAGTGACGGCGGCAATCCCAAAGTTGTATCAATTGGTTGGTACACATTATTTGTAGAAGTGGCCGATTCAAAAACTGGATTTTGATTCAATACATCAAAAGAAAAGAAAGACTTTTTTGAAAGATCTACCTGGTTGGCAGCTGAAAGGGCAGTGGCATAATCGCCAGCGTATAAAGAATAGCGTGCCTTTAAAGCATACAAAGTATTGATGATGTTGGTACTGTCTGGAAGCCTGCTTAATACCAAAGCACTAGGGGGATTTGCTGTATAGGCAGCGATACCATTATCTAAAATGGCTACTGCTTTTTTAAAGCCATCGATACGATCAATGAAATTTACATTTTGGCCAATAGTATCCGGAACTTTTTCCCACAACATGGAAAGGTTACCATATGACAATGCTTTAAAAATAGAGGCGAAAGAAATCAATCCGCTGCTATAATTTTTATCAGCAAGGCCATTAGCAAATTGAATGACATTGTTTGCATCAAAAATGATCTTATTGCTTTTTGCCCAAACGTTATATAAAACCGTATTGGTCGCATCTACTGCAGTTCCGCCTGTAGATAACTGCAATTCTGGAATGTTACCTGCATTACGCAAGATCAATTCGTTGGTAACAAAACCATTGGCATTTATTAAAGCGTATAAAGCGCTTGCTGCAGTTGTTGAATAAACTCTTTGTAAACCCGCCGCTACTGCAGTTGCTGCACGGTCAGATGTAAACGTTTCTTCCTGCGTAGCCGAATTTGGATTTGAATAATCTTTTTTACAACCTGCTACTATTATGGTAAGCAGGCAAAATGTTAGTATAAAAAATTTGAAATTCATTTGTTTCATTGTAATGAGTTTAATGGCTTAAAATTTAGCAGATACACCAAAACTGTAAGTTCTTGGAATGGGTACTGCACCAAAATCAATTGCTCTTAAAACAGTGCTTTGCCCGGCTGCATTTACTTCAGGATCATATCCTTTGTAATCATCCCAGGATATTAAGTTTCTACCGCTGGCAGAAAGGGTGATATCATTAAAGCCTTTTATTTTTCCTAAACGATAGCTTAAAGAAACCTCACGCAACTTTACAAAAGAGCCATCATCTATACGCCATTCCTCAATGGCATAAATACCAGCTATATAACCACGAGGCAATTTGCCTAAATGTTCCTGTTCTGCAACTTCACCATTTCCTACACCTTGCCTGGTACGCCAGTCTGCATTCCAAACATCAACGCCTTGTACTGCATCAAGCTGTACACGTAGGTCTAGTTTTTTATAACTGAATTCATTTGTAAGGGTTGCTGTGTAATCAGGGTTAGGATTTCCTAAAACCTTACGCAGGGTTGTGGTGCCTGATGGTAAACCTGTTACAGGATCCCTGCCTGGCGTGTATTCTAAAGTGTTGTTTTGAACTCCTTTTTCTATTTGAGGTATGCCGGAAGTGTTTTTTAATTGTTGCCCGCTTGCATCGGTTGCAAAAAAGCTTCCATAAAAAACACCAATTGGTTGGCCTTCTATAATGGCAACTGGTGCCCCTGCATTTGTACTAAATAAGATCAATGATTGACCAATATTCACTGCTTCATTTCTGTTGCGGTTAAATATACCCGTTAGGTTCCACCTGAAATCGTTTGTTGTATAAGGGGTTGCATTTAATACAACCTCGAAACCTTCATTCTTTAATTCTCCAATGTTATCTAACAAACTTGAGTAACCTGTTGTTGGTGCTACAAAACGGCTGATCAAAAGATCTTTTACATTTTTAATGTAGTAGTTAAATTGTAAGGTAACCCTGTCTTTTAAAAAGCCCAGGTCGGCACCAAATTCAAGTTCCTGCTGGCGTTCGGGCTTTACATTAACATTGGCCAACTGTGTGCTTGAATTAAGCGCTGTTTTTCCAACATAAGAGTTGCTGGAATAATTATTAAAACGTGCATAGGGGCCAATACCTGTCAGGTTACCAGATTCGCCATAAGCAACTCTCAACTTCGCAAAATTCCACCAGTTTGATTTCCAGAAGTCTTCACCTGAAAGGATGTAGCTGCCGCTTAATTTTTTGTAGACCTGGTTGCGTTCATCTTCGCCAAATACAGAAGAACCATCTAATCGAACTGCACCAGTTAAAAACAAGTTGTTTTTAAATTTAAAATTTTGCTGCAGGTACACGCCTGAAATTGATAACTCGCTTCTTTCATCAGCTGGAGCTAAAATTGTTGTAGCGCCAGAAACCGTTTCTACAATAGGCGCTAGTCCGCGGCCTTGTGCTAACACGTACCTGTTCTTTTCGTATTGAAGCGAATAGCCTACTTGTGTAACTGAAGACAAATTATTGTTGATCTGCCATTGGTAATTTCCACTTAAATCATGGTTGATTTGAAAAAAGGTATTATTTGCGGCGCTGGCATAACCATTCAACGATTCATTTATTGGGAAGCCTCCTCCATAAAATGCAGGGCTTACATTATAGGTGTAAGGAGGAATAAAAGTGGTTCCGTTTTGTGCATAGTTATCAATACCTAAAGTGTAATTCAGATTCAGGTTACGTATTGGATTATACTTGAAACCAATGTTTGCAAGTACACGGCTGACAGTTTGTTGTTGCTTGATATCTTCTACAACCGATACTGGGTTTGCACGACCGCGTTCACCTACAGCTTTTAAATTGCCTAAAGCATCGCGTTCAAAAATGTTATGAAAATTACCAATAATGGTTACCGAGTTCATAGGCGAGAAGAAGGACTGACCATCTGGCTTTTCATCTGCGGTGCTATTAATATAATTGAAACCTGTATTTAAGGTTAGTGTAGGAGATAGCACCTGGTCAAGGTTTGCACGGAAACTATAACGCTGGAAATCTGTATTCTTAATAATTCCCTGGTTATAGAAATACGATCCTGATGCAAAATATTTTGTTTTATCCGTACCGCCGCTAACAGAAACATTGTTATCAGTACCAACACCTGTTCTAAAAATATAGTCCTGGTAATCATATCGGGTAACGGGTGATGTTGTAGTTAAAGCAGTTAATAAAATATCCTGCGTTACTTCATTTGGAGGACCACCAAATTTTACAGGTGCATTATTAACAGCAACTTTTTTACGCAGTTCACTAACAGTTACACTTGTAGAAAAATTAATTTGCGGGGCACCACTTTTTCCTCTCTTTGTAAATATCTGTACTACACCAGCATTTGCTCGAGAGCCATAAATAGCAGCAGCAGCTGCCCCATTCAATACCTCCACACGATCAATGTCGGCTGGATTAATGTCAACCATCCTGTTTTGCCCGATGTTGCCCACGAAATTGCCGCCGTCATAATTTGAAGAAGTATTGGTTACCCTGGTTGTAGCATTGTTGACAATTATTCCATCAACAATATATAATGGTTCAGAAGATGATCCAATAGAACTGATACCTCTTAAACGAACACTCATACCACCTGCGGGGTCGCCGGAATTTTGGATGATCTGTGCACCCGCTGTTTTTCCCTGCAATGCAGACAACACATTACTGGTTGCGCCTTTTGTTAATTCATCACCTTTTACAGTGCTTATGTAGCTGCCCAATTGCCTTTTGGTAGTTCCAGCCGAAGTTCCCGTTACCACAACTTCGTCTAATCCCAAGGCATCGGTTTCTAATTGTGCATTAACTGTTGTTTCAGCCGCACTCAATTGTACTCTTTCTTCCTTTGTTTGAAAACCAACGGCAGAAAAAACGATTGTATAACTACCGGGTCTTACTGTGGACGAAAGTGAATAGGCACCGTTTTCATTTGTTGTCGTTCCCGCTGTAGTATTTTTAATGGTAACAGAAATTGCGGGAAGTCCTTTTCCTTCTGCATCTGTAACCCTTCCGCTAACAGATACCTGGGAAAAACCAATGATTGTACAGAGTTGCAGCAAAAGAATGAAAGAATATTTCTTTTGCCATTTTTTTAAAAAAGCATTCATATACAGCTGATTATTTGTTTGGTAAAAAGAGCGATAAATATAATATTAAAATCATTTGAACTAATTACCGGCTACATAAAATCAAAGTATAGAATGGGAATTTTAAATAAGGAGAAAGTGATTGAAGGAAAGAAGGTAATATACCTGCGATGAATCAGTAATAATTTGGGGTTTGTTTTTTTTCTGATAACCGCTTTAAGTTCGTTAATCCTT
>JAKFCI010000457.1:0-4454 GCA_036676725.1 Chitinophagaceae bacterium | reverse complement strand
AGAATTTATTGCTGAATGCAAATGTTCCGGCCTTCCCTGACTCACTTATTACCCGTGGAGCGGAAAGAAGCAAAGGGTTTGAAATAGATGTTGCAGGTTTCCTGTTATCCAACTGGCAAATCAATGCATCGTACAGTTATATTGATGCTGTAATTGTAGAAGACAATAACCCGGCTCTGAAAGGTGCCAGAAAACAAAACACTCCTTACAACAGCGCCAACCTGTGGACCCGTTACAATTTCCACAACGGAACGAAGTTAAAGGACATTGGTATTGGTATGGGCCTGCAGTATAACGGCGATCGCATTCCCTGGTTCAGCAGGGATTTTAAAACGCCTGCTTATACCATAATGGATATGGCTTTTTATTACACACCGGGTAAAAGCAATATGCAACTCGCATTGAATGTAAACAACGTATTCAATACCACTTACTGGATTGGCGCACAAAGTTACCTGCGCCTCTTTCCCGGTGCGCCACGAAATGTGATGCTTACTGCTACTTATAAATTTTAATCAAAGACATGCGAAAGGAAATTATTTTTTTAATAGCCAAACAGTTTTGGCGCAATACATTTAAATCAAAAGCCATTTATTTTCTTTTGGCTGTATTTGTTGTGCTGCTTGTATATGCCGCATACAACGGTTACAAATACTATTCGGTGCAAAATGATATAAGGGCAACTCATCAAAAAAATGCCAGGAAGAGTTGGGAAGATAATCCTGACAAACATCCGCACCGGATGGCGCATTTTGGTTCGTTTGCTTTTCGTGTTAAGCACAAACTAAGCATGTTTGATTTTGGTATGGAAAGTTTTACAGGCAATGCAGTATTTCTTGAAGCACACAAACAGAATACGGTTAATTTTTCTGAAGCAAGTTTTTCAACGGGGCTGCTCCGGTTTGGTGAAATAAGCATGGCCATGCTCTTGCAAATTATTCTTCCCTTAATTATTTTCTTCCTCGGGTTTGGAGCAGTTGCATCTGAAAAAGAAAATAGAACCCTGAAGCTGTTGCTCAACCAAGGTGCATCGTGGAAAGAAATTATTATCGGAAAATCATTGGCGTTGATGGGTCTTGCCTTACTATTTTACATACCTGCTGTTTTGGCAATGGTTATTCAGTTGTGCATTACCGATAATGCATCTATGGATGGTAATGAATTTGTAAGAGCAATTAGTCTTGCCGCTGTTTATGCCATTTTTCTATGGGTAATTTGTGTAATAACTGTCTCCATTTCTGCACTTAGCAAAACGGCAAAAGAAGCTTTATTGAAATTATTGGGTGTGTGGTTACTGTTTGCCATTCTCCTGCCTAAAACTATGCAGGCTGCTGGCAATTACTTTTTTCCTTCGCCTTCAAAGTTTGAATTTGAAACGGCAGTAGAGAAAGATTTGATAAAAGAAGGCGATAGCCATAATCCTGATGATCCGCATTTCAAAGCGATCAAAGATTCGCTCCTGAGTACATACAAAATAGATTCTGTAAAGCAACTGCCATTTAACTACGGCGGCTATTTAAACATGGTTAGCGAACAGTTGAGCACGGAAATTTATAACCGTCATCTAAGTGCACTGAATTATACATTTCAAAAGCAAAATAACTTTTCAAGACTTGCTTCATTCATCAACCCGGTAAATGCTGTTAAAGATTTTTCTATGGCTTATGCAGGAACCGACTTTGCAGCTTATACTCATTTCCAACAACAAGCCGAAGCTTACCGCTACAACCTTGCGCAGGCAATGAATACTTTGCAAAAGGATTATATCAGTAATAAAAAGCAGCTTGAAACAGATAAGCCTTATACAGTCAGCCATAACCACTGGTCAGCGTTTCCTGATTTTGAATGCAGGTTTTTAGGTATAAATGAAGTTTTTAAAACATCAGCTATATCGCTGGCTGCAATAGCCGTATGGTTGTTTTTATCCGTGTTATTCATTTCAATTGTTTCCAAAAAAACAAAAGCTGTTTAAGCATGCTCAGATTACTTTGTATACAATTCATTCGTTCAAAAACTGCCATCATTGCTTTGGCACTGATATTTACCACTGGCATTATCAGCCTCTTCATAGGGAAACAATTTTTGGTAAAACAGGAAAAAACCATTGCTGCAGTAACCAAATTTCAACAGGAGCACATCGAACGGAACACTCATTTTCACAATGATGATTTTGGATTGCTCATGTATTACCTGCGGTTCGGACTAATCAACAAACCTGGGCAGCTGGCCGGTTTATCAATCGGGCAAAGGGATGTGAATTCATCGGTGCAATCAGTAACAATCAGGGCGTTGGAAGCACAGAAATATGATACCGATTTAAACAATCCTTACAATTTGCTTTCCGGCAACCTTGATTTAAGTTTTGTGATTATTTACTTATTTCCCTTGCTCATTATTGCTTTTACCTTCAATTTACTGTCGGAAGAAAAAGAAGGCGGCACCTGGCAATTAGTTACGGCACAATCAACCTCCCCCATAAAATACCTGCTTGCTAAACTGGCCGTAAGGGCCATTGCTGTAGTAATTGTTTTTGCCCTGTTACTATTACTATCCATTCCCATATTGTCTATACAATGGAATAAAACATTTGCGTTGTTTGCTGCAACCTGTGTTGGTTATCTTATTTTTTGGATAGCACTATGTTTTCTTTTTGTTACATTCAAAAAATCCTCCGGGTTTAATGCCGTGGCATTATTAAGCAGTTGGGTATTGCTTACTGTTCTGTTGCCTGCCGGAGTTAATAATATCATCACGAATAGATACCCGGTACCGGAGGCTTTACAAACCATCATCAAAAGCAGGGATGGATACCATAAAAAATGGGATGTGGACAAAACTGTTACCATGAGTAAGTTTTTTGAATTGTATCCTCAATTCAAAAATTATCCAGTGCCAGATAAAGCATTCAGTTGGCTTTGGTACTATGCCATGTGGCATATGGGCGACCATGATGCCATGAAGGATGCACAGGAAATGAGAAGCAAATTATTACAAAGGGAAAATACAAGCCGGACGGTGGCTGCATTTTTACCTACTATGCATGCCCAGTTGCAGTTAAATGACATCGCCAAAACCGGTATGCTCAATCACATTTCGTTTTTGGACAGTACAACTGCTTTTCATGAAAAAATGCGATTGTTTTTCTATCCTAAAATATTTGAAAATGCAAATGTTAATAGTGTGGATTGGCACAGGATCAAACCGGAATATTATTCTGACCCCTATGAAATGAATGGGGATAAAACATTGCTCCCACTAGTCATTGCAATTTCATTTCTTCTTCTTTTATTCTGTATCAATTTTAAAAATATGCATGAAGTATAGATGGGTTATAGCATTAATGTTATTGATTTTATTTATCGGCTGACTTGGATCTGTCCAGGATTAGCTTGTCAGTGGAAACTTAGGTTGTTGCCTGATCGCCAATTCATGTATTCAGTTCAGCGGTTTTATCTATACATACATTTGACAAACAAGGACAAAGGAACAGCCACGATACTCTCCAAAAAAGTATTTTTCGTCGGGCATTGTTTGCTTAAAAAAGGTATAGATAGATTCTCCCAATGCATTCTTTTCAGGTCTTAATTGTGTGGAGTTTTTACTTTTTTTATTTGGAGTCTTTTCAATTATAGTAAATGGCATAATTCGCAGCGGGTGAATTTCTTCATTCATGCTCTCACAAAGTTCGTCTTTTACCTCCGTGGCGTCCCTGAAATTCCGGCATAAATAAAGCTGCGCTGTCATCACCTTAGCTATAATTTATTCCGTTGCTTCATGGCCTTGGTCGTTAAAAGACTTTATTGTACTCCTTGTATTAGGTTTTACTTCTGATCACCTTGTATTTCAATTCTGAAATAGTAATTCATTTAATGCTTACTCACAGTGTATTCCTCACCTTGAAAGAAAGCACAAGACTGCCGATGATGCATATACCTGATATAACAAGTGTAACAATGGTGAAGCTATCCTTTTCTAAAGTTGGCTTTTATTACATTGTTAATGGCCTCGGTGTACACTAATGCCCAGAAGACTGTAACAGCATTATTGTGAAAGATCCAGTTGTCCGAAATGCAGGATGTGATAAGTGTAAATTTTATTATATAAACTTATCCATTTAATTTTTACTGCTCATACGCAGAATAGCTGCTTTGAACTGCCGGGTTTGAAAATAAAATCATTCGGATAGCGGTTATATAGGCGTTTCCTCATTACCTCAGGAAATATGCAATAATTCAGTTGATAACCCTTCTTATAAAAAAGAAGCGGACCACACACCCAAAAGTACGCTCGTTTTAAAAGATTCTGCTTCTAAAGTGGAGTATGAAACTTATGTATGTTTTAAAAGAAGTAAATTTCAATAAGTCAAAGGCAGCTGATCTCTTGAAAATTGATCGTAAAACATTATATAGTAAGATCAAAAGCTATAAAAATTCAAATTTGTAAAGGTTATTTGT
>JAKFCI010000456.1:0-20638 GCA_036676725.1 Chitinophagaceae bacterium | reverse complement strand
GCTTTCAATGCTGAAAACTTCTGATCAAATCACCAAAAAAAGCAGGAAATAAATGCTAAAGAGGGAAGAGAATAAACTTTAGAATTTTAGTTGCGGCTTCAATTGGATAATGGATCATTAATCTTCAGAACGCTAATTTGATAGTTAATTATTAAATAAACAAGTGTTTTAGTAAGAATTTTAAATATTAACCCCTACAAAACCTATTAAAAACTTATATAAGTATTTTTCCACGAACAATTACTTTACTATGCAAATCAAAACCACGTATTTATTCGAAAACCGTAACAGGACTTTTTTGATCTACGTTAAATAAATGAATCAAAATCCTTTTCAAAATTTTATTATTTGACGTTTTTTATTTTGGAAAATGATTCCGGGGCGTGGAATACAATTGTGCAACTTGTTTGGTCATAAACAAGCAGGTAGTTTATACACGCTTGCGAATAATGATCTTTTCTCTTAAAAATCTACACAATCAAAATCTGAAAACGGGGTAAAAAAATGAGGGCAAGACTGTAATAAATTTTAGATCCTAATGAAATTGTACTTTTAGGGCTAGTATTTTATTAATTATGAATGTAGTGCATAAGCCTGTTATTGGTATCACCTGCGGCGATTTAAATGGCATAGGAACTGAACTGATCATTAAAACATTTTCCGATCACCGCATACTGGAACAATGTACGCCTGTAATTTTCGGCTCTGCAAAATTGCTCAATTTTTACCGCAAGTCTTTGCCCGACATTCATTTTAACTACCAGGCCATAAAAGATTTTTCCAAGATCAATCATAAGCAAGTAAATCTTATAAACTGCTGGGAAGAAGAAGTTGCCATTAACCCCGGGCAGTTAACCGACGTTGGCGGGCAATACGCAGTACAATCTTTATTGGCAGCTATGCAGGCATTAAAAGACCAGCACCTGCAAGGTATTGTTACGGCACCCATTCATAAAAAAAATGTACAATCAGCGCAATTTAATTTTACAGGGCATACGCCTTTTTTAAAAGCGGCTGCTAATGCAAAAGATGTTTTAATGTTACTGTATGCCCAAAATATAAAGGTGGCTTTGGTAACCGAACATTTGCCGGTAAAAGAAATAGCGCAACATATTAACCGCGACGCCATAATTTCTAAATTGAACTTATTACACCAAAGTTTGCGTAGGGATTTTGGAATTGATAAACCAAAGATCGCGGTGCTTGGCTTAAACCCGCACGCTGGCGACGAAGGGTTGATTGGCAGCGAAGAAGAAGAAATTATACAACCCGCAATTAAAGAAGCAAAACGCAACATGCTGGTTTATGGCCCATTTAGCGCCGATGCATTTTTTGCCCGCGGAAGTTATTTGCAGTTTGATGCCGTATTGGCTATGTACCACGACCAGGGTTTGATACCATTTAAAACCATTGCAGTTGGCGAAGGTGTAAACTTCAGTGCTGGCTTGCCTTTCGTACGTACCTCACCCGATCATGGAACTGCTTTTGACATTGCAGGTAAAAACGTTGCTGATCCAGGTTCTTTTATTTCTGCTGTTTTTGAATGCGTAGAAATTATAAATCAACGTGCGGAATATGATGAACGTAACAAAAATCCTTTGCGTAAAGTGACCGGCGAAATTTTAAAGAATGTTGAAGACGAAAGAATTGATGAAACAATTGACCGGTAATTTTTTGTACCCGGCTTTAAAAAATAATTAAACTTCCGTTGCGTCGCACTCTTGTACTGTAAGTAATTCTATTGAGCATCTTTAAAATCGGTGACCAATAAAGTTGAAAAACACACAAATTTTCTATTGGTTATTTTCCAAAAACTTCATCCTTCACTCCTTTATTAATACTGTAGTTACTATATAAAATAGATACAGACCCTTTTGAATCTTTTCCAGGAGCTGTTTTCTTTGCACCTTTTTCATATTCAAAAGTTACGCCTTTAGGCAATTTGTATTCTTTTGTACTGAATAAAAAAACCATTTTATCGGGCAAACCCCAGGCTGCCCATTTACCATATTCCATTTCAATTTCATAACTGCCATTGTCCCTTGTCGTTACTTGCGCTTTCCTAATCAGCAAAGCCTTTTCATCAATAAAAAAAGTGGTCAATACCACGTTACTTTTTTCATCTAACGGTAACAATTTCACCAGTTTCAATTGCTGTCCTTTCCATTTTGTATTTCCAGCCGGCACAACAGCATAATTTGTTCCGGCCACTAGAGAAGCAAGATTTACGCTGACACCACCTTTAGGCAAAATAGAAATGCCACCTTCTTTTTGTACGGTAAATTTATCCGGTGCTTTATAATACATCACCACTTTCGATGATGGCGCATTTATAAAAGAAACATCAAGGTTCATGGTTCCAGTGGCACTATAATTTTTTACCTTTTCCAATTTTGTTTTTACTGCTTCAATTAAAGCAGTTTCATTTTGACTAAATACAGAAACGGAAAAGCAACACAAAATCAAAAACAATAACTGTTTTTTCATAGCAAAATTTTATGATAAAATATCTTTTTTACGAAATACAAAGATGGCGGCAGACAAGAAAAGCACAATGTGAAAAAGCAGTACAGCAGCGGACTTTAACACTTCACCTTTGTCAACCGGGTTTTCAAAAAAACCTTTCCAGTTCAGCATGTGGTTGGTGAACAGGTAAGGCTTTAAAACATTAAAAAATGGAATGTCCATGGTTGTTAGAATGGTAAAAACAATAATAACACTCATTGTGGTAATAATGGGTCCGATAGAGTTTTCGGCAAAAATGGAAAGTAAAAAAGCCAGTGCTGCAACAGTAACCATAGAAAGTGCTGCAAAACCAAATGCGGCTACATAACGCCATAAAATATCATTCTTATCCAGTAATACAACTTGCTCACTTTTTAAAATAATTAGATCACCTGTACCAAAAATGAGTATAGATAAAAGTAAAGACAGCACCGCCATAAATAATAACAGTAATAAAGTATAAATGGAAGAGGCAGAAAATTTTGCCAGCAACAATTTTGTTCTGCTTACCGGTTTGGTTAAGATCAACCGTAACGTGCCCATATTGGCTTCGCCTGCAATACTATCACCTGCTACCAAAGCAATCAACAAAGGCACATGCATCAGCAATGTTTGCAGTACTACGTAACAAATAAAATATCCGTTTAAAATGGTACCGGTAATTTGAAAAGTTTCCTGCAAGGATTGCATTGCAAATTGCAGGTACGTTTTGCCATCAGCATACATTGCCAATTGTATTAAAATAACAATGGCCGCAATTGCTGCAAAAGCAATATATGTACGTGGCTTTTTAAATATTTTAAACAATTCAATTTTTGTAAGCAGCCACATGTTGGTTGTTGGTTGTAAGGGATAGGAAAAAAGCTTCGAGTGAATTTTTTGGTTGTAAAGAAAACAGCGGGATGTCAAGCGCAACAAGGTCTTTAGCTAATTCAGGAATTTCATTCCTATGCATTTGCATTACTATTTCGTTGGTATTTTTCTGCATATAATTTGCCCATTTGCTTTTAGCAATTTTTTCAATTGCGCCATTTGTATCACTTGTTTGAACCAACACTAATGTTTGTGCAGGATCTATCAATTCGTTTACTTTCCCTTCCGCCAATTTTTGCCCTTTATCAATAATAAGCATGGAGTCTGCAACCAATTCTATTTCACTTAATAAATGAGAGGAGACCAGGATCGTTTTGCCTTCGTTGCGACTTAAATGAAGAATTAAATTGCGTACATCGGCTATACCCTGGGGATCAAGGCCGTTCGTTGGTTCATCTAAAATTACAAGTTGCGGGTTATGAATTAAAGCACAGGCAATACCAAGTCTTTGTTTCATGCCTTGCGAAAAAGTTTTCACCTTACTATCTTTTCTTGCACTTAATCCAACCATGTCTAATTGCCGCAAAAATTCATTGGTCGTTGCTTTGTAATTGCTCAACCTCGCCATAATGCGCAAATTGTCCAACGCAGTTAAGTAAGTATACAAATCAGGTTTTTCAATTATTGCGCCGACTTGTGCAAGAACCTTATTACGATTATTCTTCAGATCATGCCCAAACATTTCTATAGTTCCTTTTGAAGGTTCTATTAGTGTAAGTAACATTCTTATGGTAGTAGATTTACCTGCACCGTTCTGTCCCAGGAAGCCATAAACCTCTCCTTTTGGCACTGAAAACGAAAGTTGGTCCACGGCATTCACTTCGCGGAAGTTTTTTGAAAGATTTTGAACATTTATTATTGGGTTCATACTCGAAATAAAGGTATTTACCTATCAACAAGTGAAGGAACTAAGTTGTTACACTTAATTTTTTTAAGAAAAATAATTACGCTCCAGTATATTTACTATCAACGCTTTACGCAGGAAAAATTGCGGAAAATACGGGTTTGCGTAAAAATAAATTAGTAGAAACACTTGCATTAATCAAAAACCCCTATTAGGTTTGCATCCAGTTATACGAGATAACACTTACCCAATTTCCTCCCGAAAGACCCGATAAGAAATCCGTAAAAGTACCAAACACAATTTCCACTCTTCTACTGTTTTCTTATCAATCCGAATTTTTTTTAATCACGTTCAACCCTAAGAAATGAAAAAAATCTTTACTCTTTCGATCCTTGCTGCGCTTTTTACAACCCAGTCTTTCGGGCAGTACACGCAAAATTTTGATGCCGCTAATTCTTTAACCTCAGGATGTTCTATTGTGTCGAACGCAAGTTTGACAGATACAGTAACCCAGGTAATTAATGGAACCAGGAGTTTATACTCTGCACCTCCTGTAAATAGTTCAGGCACCAGGGATTATGGAACTCCATATTTAAATATTGTTGATCCTAGTAATCCTCTTGCATCTTCAACCACATTTAATGTTTCTTTTAATTACAAACTAAATGAAACCTTAAATGGCCAAGCTGTAAGAACCATTGAAATTGGCTTGCAAGATAAAAATGGTGTCTTTACTTCCTTATCAACAATTTTGATGAATAAGGATATTGATCCAGTAATTACAACTGGATTTAGTCTATCAGGTACTGTGGCTACAGGTATAAAAAGGCTTGTGATTAGGATGGGTGGTAGCAATGGTGCTGGATCAGTGCGTATTATTATCGACGATCTTATAGTAAGTGCTAGCCCTTATTATAATTTATCAGGCACTTGTAATCCTGCTCCTTCAATACAAAATGACTTTTATACCACTCCAGCAACAACTACGGTTTTTAATGGTAGTTCAGTCTTAGCAAATGATACCGATCCCCAGGGAGAAACTTTATCAGCACCAGTTCTTACTACGCCTTCGCCTGATGGAACGGTAGTATTTAACGCAAATGGAACTTTTACTTTTACACCAAATATTGGGTTTACCGGAACAAGCACTTCTTTTACATATACAGTTTCTGATAATGGTTACGACCCTGCATCGGGAACTGCAACTGTGATGATAAGTTTTTCTTCATCAGTCATTTTACCAATTAAACTTCTAAGCTTCCAGGGTTCATTAGTGAACAACGCCGTACAATTAAATTGGCTTGTTGATGATAACCATACAGGTGACCGTTTTGAAATTGAAAAAAGCTACAACGGAAAAAATTATTCTTCTGTTAGCGTGGTATTCAATACTTCTAAAACAGGAACCGAAGCTTATGTTTACAATGAAACAACTAAATTAGAAGGCGGCGTTTATTACAGGATAAAGATCATTAATAAAGACAACAGCACTTCTTACTCAAAAGTTGTTTTCTTAAAAAATGCTTCTGACTTTAAAACTGAAGGTATTAAATTGACGCAAAACCCAATACAGTCACAACTTGCCTTCTCTTTCAACGCTGAAACAAATTCAGTAGGTAAAGTAAATCTTTACAACATGGCTGGAGTAAAAGTTTACTCTTTTACCATCAACATTCAAAAAGGAACAAATACAATAGTAGAACCGGTTGAAAATAATCTTGCAAAAGGAACTTACATTTTAGAAGTTGCTTCTGCTACAAAAAGAACACCGGTTAAAGTAATCAAATAAAAGTTTTCAGGGTATGAACGTTAGCCCCTGTAATGGGGGCTTTTTTCTCAAGTCTGTCGGTCATCCAATATTTCTGTGGGCATTTTGAAATATTTTTTATTCAATCCCCAAAGAAATGAAACAATTCTACATCCTTTTTATTTCTCTCACATCACTTTCTGCAGTAAATGCACAAATGATTTTGAACGAAGTTTATTGTAGTCCTGGAGCAGGCAACCATGAGTTCTTTGAATTATACAATAACAGTACAAACACAACACCATCTTCTGTTGACGGCATAACAATGGTGACTTATTTTGAAGAAGGAACCAACCAGGGATTTTATGTAATGGACCTGCCTAATTTGACAGTTCCATCACGCGGTTTTTTTGTTGGTTCATCGGCTATACCTTTTAATTACCAGGGTATAAGTGGTTCAACCAGATCCGATTTTAATTGGAATAATGCTGCTTTCTTAGCAGCTAACAATGGGTATTTAAAAAAATGGATCGCAAGCAATGCAAATCCTTCTGACGGTAATCCTTTATACGATGAAGTAGCTGTTCCCGCTAATTTAAACGACTTGTTTTACAGGAAAGGTCAAGGTGGGGCAAGCTATTCAATTATGGTTTTTCAAAATGGTATTTTACTGAGTGCTTTTTTTGGTGGAAGTGGTGGCGGGGGAAACATTCCAGGCTTTATTGTAGGAATGCCGAAACTACATATAGATATGAGCAGTACGGCAACAGATTTTGATATTGATTTTCCAAATGCAACCGGGATTAAAGGAGAATTTGTAATAGAAGACGCAGGGTCCGATAATGGGTTTATGCGCACAAAAGATGGCATGTGTGGAGAGTGGACCAAATCAAGCGCCAATGTTTTTCATACACCTAAAATGACTAATGGATCGCAAACTGGTACAACAGGTGATATAAGTGTTAGCCGTGCAGTTGTAAGAGGTACTGCAGCAACAGGTTCCGTTGTTAACTACGATGTAGTTGGTGCACCCAGTTATGCATTTCCCATCACACTTCAGGTTTACCTTGATGATGGATCGATTACAGGACAACTTGATGTAGAGGACACTTATATAGAAAGCAATATTGAGTATTCATTAAGCGATGGTGGTTTTAGTACATTATTTACGCCTCACGATTATGATGTATTAATAGTTGTTAATAGTGTGGTTGGATGTATTGATAAAATACTTTACACTCCAAATTCCACTGTATTACCACTTAAATTAATTTCACTTGTAGGAAGAAATGAAAATGGCAAAGCAATATTAAATTGGAATGTAAGTGAGAATGAAGCAGGGCATGAATTCAATATTGAAAAATCCATTGATGGCAAGAACTTTTCAACCATTGCTGCCATAACAACTAATGCAAAAACAGGCAGGGCACATTATTCCTTTACAGATCAAAGTCTACCGGAAGGAAATAGCTACTACCGTATTAAAATAATTAATAAGGACAATTCAATAAGTTATTCAAAAGTCATTCTGGTACAAGCACAAACGAATACAAGCGATATACGATTATTACAAAATCCTGTATCAGGCAAATTAAAATTCAAATACAATGCATCGGTTAATTCAACCCTTACAATAAATGTTTACAATAGTTCCGGTATAAAACTGCATACAAGTTTTTTAACGGTTCAGAAAAATGCAAATGCACTAATTGATCTCGATTTACAGATCCCACCGGGTATCTACATTTTGGAAGTAGGCAATAGTATCGACAGAAAAACGACAAAATTTATTAGACGATAGTTTTCTTAGGACGGATTACGAGGGCTCCTTTCTAGGAGCCTTCATTTTTTAATATAGGCCTGTAAATTTTTTACGTAAAGTTCAAAAGCATCAATGCCTTTGCGGGTAATTTTACAAAGCGTCTGTGGATAGTTATCTTTAAATTGCTTTGTCACTTCTATATATCCAGCGTCCTTAAGTTTTTGTATTTGCACACTTAAGTTGCCGGCAGTAGCACCGGTTTTTTCACGGATAAAAGTAAATTCTGCCTCTTTAACACCAATAAGCAACGACATAACGGCAAGGCGCAGTTGCGAATGTAATATGGGATCTAATTCGTTAAACACAATTAGTACCTGTCTGTTGAATTTACTTTATTAAATTCCTTATATGCAATATGCCCGGGAATAATATAACCGCACAATACAGCTGCTGCATGCAGCAACATGGTCCATTCAAAACGATCAACAAATAAAGAAGCGAAAGCAAAAGCCCAAACGATATAGGCACCAATAATAGATGGTTTAAAATTGAGCACTGCACCGTAAATAAGTATCCAAAAACCGTATAAACCAAGCAACAAAGCAAAACCTTTCATTGGTGGCACGCCTAGGTTAATAGAAAAGATGATCAGGAATAGAGAAATCACAAAACCTATGTTCAATTTTTTAAAAAGATCATGGGTATATGTCCTTACTTTTTCACTCCTTTTAGCAACAATACCTTTCACTGTTTGATAGCCCAATAGGATTAATGTTGCAAACCCAAATACATTCCAGAAAAAGAAAGTGGATAGCCAGTTAAACCGGAGGTTTATATAAGTAAAAATGGAAGCCAGGAATATCAACCAACCCCAAATGATCCATCCTTTACCATCGTCTTTTTGTTCCAGCTTTGCTGTTTGTATCATTTGTTGGATGATCAAAAAACTTTCTTGTTCCGTCATTTTTTCTTCTTGCATGGATTAAATGTTTATTACTGAATACGTAATGAATAATCGCTTACACTTATTATTTAACCTGGCTTAAAAAATATTGCGTCATTCCTTGTCCCCAACGTGGTTCAATACTATTTGCCGGCTTGGAAGTTGCATATTTTTTCAGCGCTTCTTCAAATAATTTTTTTGCTTCGGTTTTACTTCCTCCATATTGTTCCGGCGTATAAAATTTGTCCTGTCCTTCCAGCAAATACGTTCTTGGATTTTCAGCATTCAATTTTCTAGCGGTTAGCAAGGCTTGTTGCGCTTCGGTTCCATATTGCATGTAGCGAGCCATCGGGTCACCCATCATTCTTAAAGTTGCAATTAATTTTCTTACTACATAAATTTCTGAGTTGTCCTTGCTTAATGCTTCTGCTTTATTTAACAGGGCTTCTGCTTTATCAGCAATAGGGTCTACTATCCCAGTTAATCCACCTGCCATTACGTCCTGGGTATTCATTATAAAAGTACCTGAATTTACCTGCGCCAGTGCTGCATAATAAAATGGGAGCCATAGTGTTTTTTCAGCCTCACCAATTCTTTCAAAATGATTGGCCAGATCTTTTAAACCTTCAACAGATCTTGTCGTATCGATTGCCGTAACTTTTGCTTCCATTGCTTTTACATACTTGTCGCTTTGGGCAAAACCGGTACATGTAATAATTGCTGCTAAAATAAATAAGCTTGCCTTTTTCATGATTTTATTTTGATTGATTAATAATTAATTTTTTTTAAAGATTACTGTTGATCACATCCTGGCTACGGTCAACGCCAAAAGAAAGGAAAGCGCCAAGGAATACAAACATTTTTGCTGGCGGCACAATGGCTTCTTTTCTAAAACTGTTGTACGAATATTTATAGCCATAAACTTGTTTGGTATTAAACACATTGGTAACAGAAAATACAAATACAGAATACTTCCCGGCACCTTTTTTAAAAACATTCGGCAAATAATTTAAGCTAATGCTCATGCTGCTAAAATCTTTTGTTTTGCCTTCATCATAAATAGCAAATTTGCTATTGTTATCATCGTAACGAATATTATAATAAGGTCTTCCGGATGCATAAGTGTAAGAGCCATTGATCATTGTTTTTAATTTGCTTGCAAACTTTTTTACAACAATAGAAGATGTGTGTTTTGCCGCAAACGATGGTTGCAAAGCAAAAGGGTAGTTAGCAAAATCTCTTTTTGTATCCAGGTAGGAATATGAAATCCAGTAGTCCAAATTTTTGATGGTTGTTTTATCACGCCAGAAAAGGTCAAATCCTTTTGCATCTCCAAAACCATTATTGTTAATTGCTGTTTCGCGGCCATTTGCCAACCCGGTTTTTATAAGGTCATCGTATTTTTTATAATAGACTTCGGCACGCAGCGTACGGTTATTGTGTACTTTTTGATATTGGGCAATGCAATGCGTGGCTTTAGAAAAATTGAGTTCAGATTTTGTTGAAGAAAGGCTGCGGCTTTCCGGGTTTTGATAGAAGGTACCATAGGCAAGCGAAGCCTGGCTGTTTGCGCCTAATTTGTATGCAAGCGAAATGCGAGGCGCAACATTTATTTTACCGAGCAAAGACGAATGTTCCAATCGGCTGCCAAATTTTGCTGCCAGGTTATTGGTTAAATAAATATCTGTTTCAGCAAATAATGATTTTACACTTTGGTTAATGATCGTTGGATATTCAATTCCATCAAAGGCAGTATAAACGGGCTTTTCATTACTGTAATTATATTCTGTACCAAAACGCAATGCACTTAAGCCGGATAGCTTTTTTTCCAAAACCAACTTAGCATTTGCATAATTGCTTTTATTGATTAAAGCAAAGTTTTTAAACTGGAGATTTTCAACGACTATCTTTTCTTCATCCTTCTCCAAACTGCCTTCTATTTCATCTTTATTGTTGGTGAAAGAAATGCCTGCATTTATTTTCCACCCGTTTCTTAAACTTTCTCTATAAGATAGGTTGTGGTAAATATTCAAATTCGAAAGTGCAAAAGCATCTTTATAACCAATGGTATCAATACTATTTTCTGTAAATGCTAATTTATTTGCACTGGCATATCCGTAATATTTTATGATGCCGGTGGCGGAAGTCTTCAATCGAAAATTTGCATCCGCAGTATGGTAAACAGGAGTTCTTGAAAAAGCTTGTTTTTGCTTGATTAACTTAAAAGCAAGCGTCAAATCGGTGTAACCATAACTTAGTCCCCATGATGACTTTTTATTTTTTGCAAGGTGTTGATATCCGCCGGATAAGCCGACCACACTTATGCCCAGGTTGGCCTCCTTTTGTTCAGGCAAATCAATGGATTCTAAAATAAGAGCCGAGGATAGTGCCTGTCCATACAAAGCTGAGTAACCCCCGGTGCTAAAAACAGTTCCCTTAAATATCCAGGGTGAAAAGCGACCGCGTTGAGCAACATTTGGCACGCTGCTGTAAAAAAAGTTATTTACTAATGAACCATCAATATATGTTCTTGTTTCTGCCGCAGTACCACCACGCACAAACAAACCTTCACTTTCGCCAACCTGCTGTGCACCCGGCAAGGTTTTCACTGCACCGGTAACATCAGCATTTGCACTTGCTGTAGTCAGCATATCAATAGAACTTAATACAGTGGCTTTCTTTTTATCACTGGCCTCAAAAGAACCTGCCGAAATAACAACCGCTTTCAGTTCGGTTATTTCTTCTTTTAAAATGATGCTTAAAGTATTTGCATTGTGTACGTTGATCTTTTGCTCATATGGACGATAACCAATTGCGGTGACAACCAAAACCTGCTCTCCTTTTTCCGTGGTCTTAAAACTGAACTTTCCTGCAGAATCAGTAGTGGCGCCGTCATAACTCTCCTTTATTGAAATGCTTACCCCGGAAAGTGGTTCGTTCTTATTTGATTTCACCAAACCAGCAATGGTTTGCCCATGAAGTAATTGGTTGAAAAATACAAATACAAAGACAGCAAAGAATCTCATAACAGCGAATTGTTCCACAAACGTAAAGTAGTTTATATTATAAACCAAAATATTTTTTATTGCTTTAAATAAAAAAAAGCGGCTATAAAGCCGCTTTTTAAAGTATTGTTGATTTGAATTTATTTGTATTGAGGTATGATGCCGTTTGCAAGGTCTACCATCTTTTTAATACCATCTTCAGGTAAAGCGCCACGTTTAAATTCAGCAAGAACCTCAGGAAGTTTGTTGTCCATTTCCATTAAGAAATGCTCTTCAAATTCCTTAACCTTGCTCACTTTTACATCACGCAACAAACCATTGGTACCAAGGTAAATAATAGCCACCTGCTTTTCTACCGGCATTGGGCTGTACTGTGGTTGTTTTAATATTTCCACGTTACGGGCACCTTTATCAATAACCGATTTTGTTGCAGCATCCAAATCACCACCAAACTTAGAGAAGGCTTCCAACTCGCGGTATAAAGCCTGGTCAAGTTTTAAGGTACCAGATACCTTTTTCATTGATTTGGTTTGTGCATTACCACCTACACGGCTAACCGAAATACCTACGTTAATTGCAGGGCGGATACCCGCATTGAACAAGTTACCTTCCAAAAATATCTGTCCGTCAGTAATGGAAATTACGTTTGTTGGAATGTATGCAGATACGTCACCAGCTTGTGTTTCAATAATTGGCAATGCAGTTAAAGATCCACCGCCTTTTACCAAATGCCTGATGCTTTCCGGCAAGTCATTCATTTCTCTTGCTACGCTGTCGTTAGCAATAACCTTTGCAGCTCTTTCTAATAAACGGCTATGTAAATAAAATACATCACCAGGGTAAGCTTCACGACCTGGCGGGCGACGAAGTAAAAGAGAAACCTCACGGTAAGCCACAGCCTGTTTTGAAAGGTCATCATAAATGATCAAAGCCGGGCGACCTGTATCACGGAAAAATTCACCAATGGCAGCTCCAGCAAATGGCGCATAGAACTGTAATGGAGCCGGGTCAGAAGCAGAAGCTGCAACGATCACGGTGTATTCCATGGCACCTGCATCCTGCAAGGTTTTCATTACACCTGCAATGGTAGATGCTTTTTGCCCAATGGCTACGTATATACAAAAAACAGGTTTTCCTGCTGCAAAAAATTCTTTTTGATTGATGATGGTATCAATACAGATGGCTGTTTTACCTGTCTGGCGGTCACCAATTACCAACTCACGCTGGCCACGACCAATCGGGATCATAGCATCAATTGCTTTAATACCCGTTTGCAAAGGTTCTTTAACCGGCTCACGGTAAATTACGCCCGGTGCTTTACGCTCCAAAGGCATTTCATAACGTTCACCCGCAATTGGACCTTTACCATCAATTGGTTCACCCAAAGTATTTACAACACGTCCCACCATTCCTTCTCCTACTTTAATAGAAGCGATCTGGCCGGTACGGCGTACTTGTGCACCTTCCTGAAGATTTCCCATTTCTCCCATCAAAACCACTCCCACATTGTCTTCTTCAAGGTTCAATGCAATACCTCTTACACCGTTCTCAAATTCTACCAATTCTCCTGCACGCACATTGCCTAAGCCGTATACACGGGCAATACCATCGCCCATTTGCAATACTGTTCCTACTTCTTCCAAATCAGCGCTTGCATTAAAATTGCTTAACTGCTGACGAAGAATGGCACTTATTTCGTCTGGTTTTATATCTGGCATATTCTAAAATTTCTATTTTTAATTGCTGGTTTTTAAATCAGCTGGATAATTTCTATTCAACTTTTGTTGTGTCACTCACTTGTACGCTTTGTAATGCTATTCACCAAGTGCCACAAACTTTACTTATCTAACTTTATAAACAAAGTCGTTGTTCTCAAATTGTTTGGCAACTTCTCTTAAGTCGTAAGCAATACTTGCATCCACCAATTTGTCGCCGGCCTGTAAAATAAATCCACCGATTATCTTTTCATCAACTACCGTTTCCAGTTCAATATTTTGCATATCGCTGGTACTTTTCACCTGTTGTACAATTGCATTCTTCACCGCATCGCTAACAACAGTAGCAGTAGTAAGCTTTACAGAATGAATTCCTTTAATGATTTTATATTGTTCAATAAAAGCAAATGCCACTTCTGGTAAATTGCTTTCGCGGCCTTTATTAATTAGCAAGGTTGTAAATGCTTTGGTCAATTCACTCACTTTTCCTTCTGTAACGGTATTAACAACTTTTGCTTTTACATCCGACTTGATAATTGGGCTGCGCAAAAGATTGGTAAAATCTTTACTGCCTTTTACCAGCGCCTGCAAATACAGCATATCCTTATAAACCACTTCCAGCTCGCCTCTTTCTACCGAAAGATCGACCAGTGATTTTGCGTATCGTGTTCCTAAACGTGGGTTCTGCATAAATACAATTTGCTCTTAGTTCATCTTTACTTCGCTAACTAAATCCTTAATATGCGCTTCCTGCGCTTCTTTATTGCTTAACTCTTTACGTAAAATCTTTTCAGTTACTTCAATTACCAATTTGCCAACCTGGTTTTTAACGTCGGTAATGGCAGCCATTTTTTGAGCGTTGATCGCTTGTTGCGCTTCGGTAATTATTTTATTGGCCTCCACTTTGGCTTGCTCTTTTGCTTCGCCAATAATGCGGTCTTTGGTATCGCGGGCTTCTTTAAGCAACATACCTCTTTCTTCACGGGCCTTTGCAAGCAATTCTTCGTTTTCGTTTTTCAATTGCGCCATTTCTGCTTTTACACGCTGCGCAGTTTCTAAAGAATCGGCAATACCTTTTTCACGTTCGTTTAAAGATGATAAGATTGGCCCCCATGCAAACTTGCGCAGGATAACAAATACAATAATGAACGCAAGCAACGTCCAAAACAATAAGCCAAAATCGGGAGTTAATAATTGCATATTAAACTAGTTTCAAAATTTCTGTTTCTAAGATTCCTGATTTGTGATCAGAAATGTGATATGGTACAAGTGTGCGACGCAAGGAACGATGAAATTTATTCTGTTGCCGGTAACACTATTTTTTAAATTGAACTGCACCCGCCGCCCTGTGCTTAAGGTGCAGTTAATTTTGTTGCGATTAAACGAACATTGCAAGAATACCTGCGATAACGGCAAACAAGGCAACACCCTCGATAAAGGCTGCTGTCAAGATCATGTTTGCACGAATGTCGTTAGAAGCTTCTGGCTGGCGGGCAATTGATTCTACCGCACCACGACCGATTTGACCGATACCGATTCCTGCACCAATTGCAGCTAAACCTGCACCAATAGCTCCACCGGCATTAGCCCAGGCTACTTCGCTTAACAACGTGAATAATAAATTCATAACTGTTCTTTTATAATGATTAAAAAAAAGACTTAAATAATTACAGGTTCTGTTGGCGCTTGTTGTCCGTCATCTTCGCCATGGTGCCCTTCTTCAACTGCCTGACCGATAAAAACAGCGGTAAGATTTGTAAAGATGAACGCCTGGATGAATGCAACCAAAACCTCGATCATATATATAAACACGGTAAATGCAATTGAAATAGGCGAGAACACCCAGCCAATGCCTGTACTCATACTTCCGAAAATAAAGATCAACGAGATCAAACAAATGATGATGATGTGACCCGCAAGCATATTTGCAAACAAACGTATGATCAATGCAAAAGGCTTGGTGAATATGGAAAGTATTTCAACCGGGATCATGATCAATTTAATACCATGCGGCACCGGAGGCCAAAAAATGTGCTTCCAGAAATGCTTATTGGCGCTAAATAAAATAACAAAGAAAGAGATGATACCTAAAACCGCCGTAAATGCAATGTTTCCTGTTACGTTTGCAGCACCTGGTATTAAACCAAATATGTTATTAATTAAAATAAAGAAGAAAATGGTAAGCAACAAAGGCATGTACCTTTTGTATTTATGCCCGATGTTTGGCTTCGCTACTTCGTCCCTGATAAAAGTAACAACCGGCTCAATTGCATTTTGCATGCCTTTTGGTGCTGTTGTTACACCCTGACCATTTTTATAACGTTTAGCAACAGAAGTCATTAACCAAACCAGTAAACCCAGTGCAATAAACATTTGCACTACGTTGCGGGTTAAAGAAAAATCGTACACTTTCACTGATGGATCTGGCAAACCGTTTTCGTTTACAGCAATAATTTTTTCATTGCTTAATAAACGGATTTCGTCATCTTTCAATCCCTTTGTCTTCAAACCTTCTTTATAATGTTGCGTTACCAGCTGGTAACCATTGTGTGCATGTTCGCCATGATGAAATTTGCCTGAACCAAAAGCCGAAAAACCTTTTTGCGGAGAGTAAAGTATGACAGGTAATGGAAGTGTTGCGTGGTGATCTAGACCATCAGAACCACGATAAGAAAAGAAATGGTATTCGTGTGCATCCATTACGTGGCCAAAAATGACCTTGTCTGCATTGAACTTACCTTCTTTGGCATGTTCTGCTCCATCACCACCTTTATGATCTTCTGCTTTGTATTGAGCATCATCATTTGTATGCTCCTCTTGTGCAACAGCAGAATTAGAAAATACAAGGCAAAACAGGCTGAAAACCGCTACAGACAAGCATTTGACACGTTTACCAATCATAATCTACCCTAAATTTGGCGCAAAGATAAGGAGGCACTGCCAAAATTCACAAGTTAATGGGCAAAGAATAATCCAAAAGGAATATTAAAGCTTGTCCTTATTAATTACAAAATATACTTATAGCACTTTGTAATTTCTTATCTCCATAACAAAGGCTGGGGAAGCAGCAACGGTAGCTTTTAACGAGATAAGCCCCACATTCTTTGCATATAAGGCTTCCCAAATAACACCTTCATCGGTAAATGCACCACCCGAAGTACTAACCAGGGATTTGAAACTTATATAGTAAACATCGGTAAAAGGTTTATTACCTACCGTTACAGTACCCGCCGAGGCGTTGGTACAGGTAAATTCATATTTTAGTTTTTTGGCTACCCCATTCTCCGTTCCGGAAAATTCTGCGGAAGTCCATTTTTGACCTGTTACCAGGTTCTCCTTTAAGAAAAGGATCTCACCCAGTATGTCATCATCAAAGGTCATGATGCTGTAATTATCAACTTCTGTATATTCAAAATAATCATCACCGGCTCTCCTGTAATAATAAAAAGCCGATTGGCCACCTTCGTAAACTTCTTCTAATTCGCGGTAAGTATTTCCATTAGCAGAAGCCTCGCCTAAATGGGTTCTCTTAACGGTATCGCCAGCTGTGGTAGGATCGTTATAACTCCACCAGCTGTTTTCAGTCAGTGGAAAATGAACGCCGGTTACCGGCGGTGGAGCCGTGGTTGTAACCGTAATATTAAATGTGCAGGTAGAAGTTCCCGCAGTAACAGTAAATGCGTTTACTCCTTCAACTGCCGGAGTACCGGAACCAATGAGGGTAATTGTTTGTGTTCCGCTAGCCAATGTACCCGAACCGGAAAAAGTATACCCGTTAACTGTATTTGTTGTAACAGTATAGGATCCGGGCGAAGTTACATTTACGTTCATGCTCACGGTGTTTGCCGAAGTAAGCGCCACCCCTTTTGCATAACTGCCAGCAACCTGGAAGTTACCACAAGCGCCAGGTGCGCCCGCTAATGTAAAAACAGCCGGATCTAAAGGTTCTGTTGTTGGACCAGACGTTGCTTCAATTGTAACAAAACAGGAACTTGTATCATAAAAAACAGTAAAATCATCAAAACCGGCAACCAATGGCGTTCCCGATCCTGCAAGTTTTACCGTGTTTGACCCTGAATTAGAAAAGTTACCTTCTGCTTTAAATGAATAACCATTTATCGTATCTGTATAGATCAAATAACTTCCCGTTTGGGTAACGTTTACTTCAACTTCAATAAAATTGGTATCACCCAAGCCTGCACCTACTTTGTAAGTTCCTGCAAGTGTTTTAGGCAAACACTCGCCTGTTGTTTCACTTTTTAATGAACCTATTGATGGTAACTGCTTTTCTAAACTCAACTCCTTTTGACAGGCAAAAATTACAAATGCACAAAAAAGGAAACAAAATCCATGGATAAACGTTTTCATCATACAGTCTTTTTGGATATTTTGCTAAACTACATAATTGCTTTGGGGCAGTCTTTAGAACGCAGTAAAATTATTATTAGTATAAAATTGAAAATTTAAACGGTCCCTATTAAAGGCTTCCCGTTGCCAAAATCTTTTTTTTCTCAAATTGCATTTGGTATAAACGGGAATAATAACCGCCTTTTTGCACCAATTCGGTATGCGTTCCAATTTCTTTTACCTCCCCTTTGTCTAAAACAATTATTTGATCGGCCCTTTGAATGGTTGATAAACGATGTGCAATTATTATTGATGTTCGCCCGGCAATTAATTTGTCAATAGCTTTTTCAATCAGCATTTCGCTTTCGGTATCAATGGATGAAGTGGCTTCATCAAGAATTAATATGGATGGATTATACAAAAGTGCCCGTATGAAGGAAAGTAATTGGCGTTGCCCTAATGATAGAGTTGCGCCTCTTTCCATAACATTGTAATCATAACCACCAGGTAGTTGCATAATGAAATCATGCATATTAATAAGCTTTGCAGCTTCTTCTACCCGCTCCCTTTCAATTTGTGGGTTACGCAATGTAATATTATCCAACACCGTTCCGGAGAAAAGAAATACGTCCTGCAAAACAACGCCAATATTCCTGCGCAAGGCATCTAGCTGCCATTCTTCAATCACTACATCATCTATTTTAATTGAACCTTTTTGTATTTGGTACAACCTGTTTAACAAGCTAATTATGGTTGTTTTACCGCTTCCGGTATGACCAACAATGGCAACCGTTTGGCCTGGTTTTACATGGAACGAAACGTTTTTAAGAACAGGCTGGTCTTCTGTATAACCAAAGGTTACTGCTTCAAAATCAATTTTTCCTTTTATTGATTCCGGCGCATAGTCACCTTCTTCTTTTATATAATCATCGTTATCTAAAACTTTAAAAACACGTTCGCTGGCAATGATGCCCATTTGCAATACATTGAATTTATCGGCAATGATGCGCAAGGGGCGGAATAAAAGGTTTAAGCAAAGTATAAAAGAGGTGATTGTACCGGCATTAACCTGCTGTTTGCTACCAAACCAAACAATTAAACCAATAGAAGATGCCAAAACGATTTCCACAATCGGGAAAAAAACAGAATACGCAAAAATGGCTTTAATGTTTGCATCCCTGTGTTCTTTATTAATGTGTTTAAACTTTTTAAATTCCCGGTCTTCGGCTGCAAAGGCTTGTACAATGGACATCCCCGTCAAATGTTCCTGCACAAAAGCATTGAGATCTGAAACCGCGTTTCGAACACGGTAAAAAGACCGGTTGACGCTTTCTTTAAAAAAATAAGTAGCAATAATTAATACAGGAAAAGGAATAAGGCAGATAAGCGTAAGCTGCCAATCGGTCCAAAACATATAAGCCAATACGCAAACAATAGAAAGCAAATCAGCAATAATTGGAATCAGGCCATCAGCAAAAATATCGTTGATGCGTTCTATATCATCAACTGTTCTTGTAGTTAACGTGCCTATGGGCGTTTTATCAAATTGGCGCAAATTTAAGTTCAGCACTTTGCCGTAAACTTTAATACGCATATCCTTTACTACCGATTGGCCAAGCCAGGAAGTGATGTAAGAAAAATAAAACCGTAACCCGGTTTCTAAAATGAGAAAAAGAATTTGGATGATGGTAACCGTGATTACAGCTTGCACAAACTGGTTGGCAATGTATTCATCAACGGTAAGCTTAATTAAATAAGGACGTACAGGCGTAAAGACCGCCAATACAATTGCAAGAAAAATTGAAGTGTAAAATCTTTTTTTATACGGCTGCGCAAAACCGAGCACCCGTTTTAAAATTTTTAGATCAAATGATTTTTTTACGCCTGGAGTAGCCAATCGTCACAACAATTTAAAAGCAAATGTACCGGAGTCGTTCCAAACAATTATTCCGCAGTTTCACCCATCTGGCTTTTGTATGCTTTAATAAAAATGGCACCAAGGTTTTTGTAAGGAGCGATGTAGTCATCAAACCCTTCCACCTTACCGGCTTTGTTTTGAAATTCCTTCCAAAACGGAACCCAGTCAATACCATTTCCATTACGCAATTTTTCATTTAACAAATCCATAAAAGGCTGGTTGATTACCTGTTTGCCTATTTGTTTTGAAGAAATAATATGTGCGTCCGGGGCATGTTCTAATACATCGTGAATTAAATGATAGCCGCCGCAAGAACCCAGGAATACCACTTTAGCTGCGGGCTGAATTTGCGCAATAGTATAAGGCGCATAATAACTATGTCCTCGGTGTACAACAACAGTAGGTTGGATACCTTTTTCCTGTAAATGTGCATTCAAGGCTGCCTGCGCTTTGTCAAGCTCGCCATTGTCTTCGTTCAAGGGTTTGTTGGCATAAATAACAATGGGTTTACCTTTTGTAGAGGCAAAGGTGATCCAGTTTTTATTGTCCTCAATTTTCTTCCAGCTGCCGGAGCTAAATTGCGGAACATACATCTGGTAATTTCTTCTTCCATCTTCATCACCATAAAAAAATACCTGCATGGCAACCTGCCCGCCTTCACCCGACAATGAATTATAACTTATATTATACACGGGTGGAATACCAAATTCTTTTGAAAGGTCAATGTTATTTGTACTGTCTGCAGATAAAAATAATTTGTAAAGCAAGTTGTAGATTACCATGCCACGTTGATTATTTTCAGAGGCATTTCTTTCATAATTGGCTTTTACATTAACCAGCATTTCACCAGCAAGGGGCTTAATGGTTTCGGAAATACTGGCATAAGAATCGGCAACGTCAACGCCATCTTCAAGTCCTTCAGATTTCTCCAGGTTATTTACAAAAGCCATCATCAGCCTGTTGGCTTGTTCTTTATCAG
>JAKFCI010000455.1:0-5452 GCA_036676725.1 Chitinophagaceae bacterium | reverse complement strand
GGGCCGCCTTCTTCTACATTTAAAGAACCAAGTTTTGTTTTCGTTTGCGATTCAAAAACCGGCTCCACCACCCGAACAGAAACGGCAGCAACAATACTTTGCCTGATGTCCGAGGCATCATAATCTTTTTTAAAAAAATCACGGATCACTTTTACATAGGCCTCTCTAAAAGCTGCCTGGTGCGTTCCGCCTTGTGTTGTATGTTGTCCATTTACAAAACTGTGGTAGTCTTCACCATAGTCATTATTATGTGTTAGCGCTATTTCAATGTCCTCACCTTTTAAGTGAATGATAGGATAACGGCGTTCATCCGCATTAATCTCCCTGTCCAGGAGATCGTACAATCCATTTTTACTGACAAAGCTTTTGCCGTTAAAAATTATGCGTAAGCCTGCATTCAGAAAACAATAATTCCATATTTGTTTTTCCAGGTATTCAGGAATGAAATGAAAGTTTTTAAAAATGGTTTCATCCGGGATAAAAGTTACAGTGGTTCCATTTTCAGCAGTGGTTGGCGCTTCTTTATGTTCCTTTACCAAAACGCCCTGTGCAAATTCAGCTTCCTTTACTTTACCATCCCGGAAAGAAGCAACCTTAAAATAGTGACTTAATGCATTTACAGCCTTCGTACCTACGCCGTTTAAGCCAACACTTTTTTGAAACACCTTGCTATCGTATTTGGCACCTGTATTTATTTTACTGACAACATCAACCACTTTCCCTAAAGGAATACCCCGGCCATTATCCCGAATGGTAACCGTTTTATCCTTAATGGTGATTTCAACTGTTTTGCCATGCCCCATGGTATATTCATCAATACAATTGTCAATCACTTCTTTTACCAAAACGTAAATGCCATCATCAGGGCTGGAGCCATCGCCGAGTTTACCAATATACATACCCGGACGTAAGCGAATGTGTTCTTTCCAGTCAAGGCTTTTAATGCTGTCTTCGTTATAATCGAAAAGCTGTTTTTTTGTTTCTGCCATAGGATGTTGTAAACGATAAGTTTGTAAAAATATATGGATATTTTGAAGCCGGCTATTTATCCCTGGGCGACAATTGTTGCGACGCTCCGTTCAAGTGCAAAACTGGCTTCGGCAAATGCCCGGAACCTTTAAATTTATTTAGGGCGATACGCAGATAAATATTATAACCAGTAATAGTCTTCAAACACTTATAAATCATTCAGCGCAGTTTTATTTTGGTAAAATTTTCTTGCTAACAGGTCAACAAATATAAGTGAATGTCGTAATTATTTTACTAAAGATATTAGCGTCAGGTTGCCTTATATTAGATTGGACCGCTGAATAATAATGAATTTCTGGCAATACAACCAATTAAATTAGGGCGTTATTCATAAAATTTTTATTAACGAAACCAAGCGGGTTCCCACTTTAAGGATAAGTAGCTGATAATCAGAACGAAATATTTTATTTACTAAAAATATTGGCAATTTTGTCAAATTGTCAATGCTGTCAATGCTTAAAAGGCCTACTTTTGAATTCTGCCAGGGTTACTCCTTGCTGTTACAACCAAGACCTGTTCTACTACCCCATTAAATTCTGAGCAGATTTTACTTAAACATAAGTACAGTTAATAAACCCCAAAAAACGGAGGAGTGTATGTATTCGTATGGATTATTGGAAACCGGATGTTATTACCTGGTACAAGAAAAAACAGACCTGCCAATTAACCTGGTAAAGGTGACTAATGAAACAGATCATTGTATGTACGTTTTCTTTTATGGCGACCAATTGGTTACCGGCTGGAAACGCAAAACTGATCCGATACATGATATAATAGAATGTATGACCGATGAAGCTGTTGAAGAATGGGAAAAGCATTATAATGACAACCAGGATGCCTACCATGAAGAAGATGAAGAATAAAACACCGGTCTATCAAATTTTACTTCATTGATAATTTCTCTTGTTAAAAAATGCCCGGATGCTACAAATGATTAACTTGAAAACAAATCATTTGTATGCATCTGCCAAAGCAACTGTTGCCATGTATTGCATTCTTATCATTGGTAACTATTACCAGTGTGCCTGTACTGGCGCAACAAAATTTACCCCAGGATTACCTACCTGCTTCCTTTCATAAAGGACGCAGAGAGGCAGCTCGGGCTCTAATGCCCGATAGCTCCTTAATGATAATATTAGCGGCACCCACCCGCAATTATTCCAATGATGTAGATTATCTATACCATCAAAATCCCGATCTATATTATTTTACCGGTTACATGGAACCCAATGCAATCCTGCTCCTTTTTAAAGAACAACAAAAGGCTGCGGATGGTAGCACTTATAATGAAGCATTTTTTGTACAAAAAAGAAATGCCCTCGCTGAACAGTGGAATGGCAGGCGGTTAGGTACAGAGGGTACAAGGAAAAATTTAGAAATCAATACGGTGTTTAATGGAGAAGTACTAAAAGATTTCAAAATTGATACTTCTAAATTTTCAAAAATCATCCTGGCTGCCTTTTCAGAAGATCTCGCTGATAATAAAAGAGATTCAGCAGACTTATATGACCTGGTTTTCGCCCTAAAAAACAAGATCGGCTTCACCAGTTCCGAAAAATCATCTAAACTAGATCATCGTTTGTTTCGCGAAATTACCGGCAAACTAAGAGAAATTAAAACCCCGGAAGAACTGGTATTGATTCGAAAAGCCGTAGAAATTTCTTGTCTGGCCCAAAACGAAGTAATGAAAACAGTAAGGGCCGATATGTCGGAAATGGAAATAAGAGGATTGCATGAATTTGTACATAAAAAATATGGAGCCGAAAGTTTAGGGTATGGTTCCATTATTGGTTCCGGCGAAAATGGCTGCATCCTGCATTACATGGAAAATACCAAAACAAGAATCGGGACTGAAATGCTTCTAATGGATGTTGGCGCCGAGTACCACGGATACACAGCTGATGTTACCCGAACCATACCAGCCGATGGAAAATTTTCAGAGGAAGAAAGAGCTATTTACCAATTGGTGTACGATGCACAGGAAGCAGCATTTAAAATTTTAAAAGATGGTGCAAAATGGTCTGACGCTTCCGTTGCAGCCAAAGACGTGATCGCAAGTGGATTAATGAAGCTTGGCATCATAAAAAATAAAGCGGAAGTGGATACCTATTACCCACATGGATTGTCACACCATATAGGTTTAGATGTTCATGACAGGGGCTTTTCGCAAACCTTGAAAAAAGGAATGGTCATTACAATTGAACCCGGAATTTATATTCCAAACGATAGCAAATGCGATAAAAAATGGTGGGGCATTGCTGTACGTATTGAAGATGATGCATTGATCCGTGAAAATGATTATGAATTGCTTTCCTCCTTTGCACCACGCTCTATTGAGGGCATAGAAAAAATGATTGCAGAAAAAAGCGTTCTCGATAATTATAAATTACCGCCTTTACAATCAGCGCAAAAAAAAGCTTTTTAATCAGCCTTCTTCACCTTTCTTAATTCCAGCAGATTAAGCGCATTAGGTGTAAATCCAATTATATCAGGTTGTACCAAATGAATTACCATGTCGTAGTATAAAGGCACAACGGGGGCATCATCGATCATGATCTGGTCTGCTTTACGATAAAGATCATATCGTAGTGAATCATTTGTTTCGGCAATTGCTTTTTCAAAAGCTGCATCAAATTCAGGATTTTTATACCGTGTATAATTTGGTGGTGCCGGGTTTTTGGAATAAAAAACAGACAAGTAATTTTCTGCATCCGGGTAATCTGCAATCCAGCTTCCACGGAAAAATAATGTTTTAGAACTGGAGGTCATTTCCAGCAACAAAGATTTTTGAACTGTTTCTACCTGCACATTTAATCCAATTTCTTCTAATTGCCTGGCTATATAGCTACCAATATCTGAGTACACGGCAATGGTCTGTAATTTAATTGCCGGCAATTGTTTATTTGAGGTAAAGCCGGCTTCTTTTAATAATTGCCTTGCTTTCTGAGGATCATAATTATATCCTTTCACTTGCGTAGAATCAAATGATGGTAAACCAACGGGCACAAAACCACTTGTTGCCGGAATACCTATTGAATTACGCAAATACAAAACAAGTTTTTGCCTGTCAATTGCATAATTAATTGCTTGCCGTACTTTTTTATAACGAGTGGGAGAATTTTTGATCATTGCATTAGTTGTATCAACCAATAAACCCAGGTATTCAATATTTAAATAAGGATGTGTTTGCAGCTGAATCTTTCCTTCCCAGTCTTTTCGCAAAGTTCCTTTCTTGGTCAATACTTCGTCTTTAAAAGAAGCATCTATATCATTTATAAAATTGAGTTTGCCTTGCCTGAATAATAAAAACTCGGTAGCCTTGCTATCAAAAAAACTTACTTTAATGCCATCCAAATAAGGCAAGCGTTTTCCTGCTGAATCCTTTTCAAAATACAGCGGATTTTTCTTCATGATCAGCGCTTGTCCTTCTTCCCAGGCAATAAATTGAAAAGGACCAGTACCCACAGCATGACTTCTAAAATCAGCACCCCATTTTTTTATCGCTTCAGGTGGAATTACCGAACAGTATTGCATGGAAAGAATACCAAGAATAGGCATATAGGGCTGGGATAGTTTTAATTGAAAGACAGAATCATTGAGGGCCGTAAAGCCATTGAGCGAATCCAGCTTTTCATTAAATATCCAGGAACCCGGGCTTGCCGTTGCCGGGTCAATAATTCTTTTAAAACTAAAAACAACATCATGTGCTGTCATCTTTCTTCCCTTTCCATTTGGGAAACAGGCATCATCATGAAAGAAAACATCATTGCGCAAATAAAAAGTGTAAGTTTTCCGGTCTGCTGAAATTTCCCAACGGGATGCTAAGGAAGGAACAATGTTAAGATCCTGGTCTACTTCCACCAGCGTATTATACAATTGGTGGATAGCCCACATGATGGATTGGTTCTTTGCAAAAGCTGGGTCAATAGAAGCAATGCCAGATTGTTCGTTGTAATGAAAAATGGTGCCTTCCTCTTTTTCGCTGCTATAACAACCTAAAAGAAAAATGGATATACAAGTAAAAAGACAATATTTATATGTACGGAACACAATTACCACAGTTAGCGTCTAAATTAGCGAAGTATTCTATTTTAAATTGAAATCGGTAAAATGAAAAAAGGCTATTTGTTTTTAGTATTGGCGATTACTGCGCTGGCATCTACTTCTTGTGCACAGGTATTAAATGGAAAAAATAGCTTTACCCGCCAGGATACTTTGCGGGGTAGTATAACTCCGGAGCGGGCCTGGTGGGATGTGTTGCATTATACTGTTGGTGTTAATCCTGATTACAATACAAAAACAATTGAAGGAAAAACAGAGATCCGTTTTAAAGTTTTAGAACCGGGTAACAAAATGCAAATCGACTTGCAGGAACCCATGAAAATAGAAAGGGCTTACTGGGAAAAAGGTGACCTCACAATGG
>JAKFCI010000454.1:0-1720 GCA_036676725.1 Chitinophagaceae bacterium | reverse complement strand
ACAGGTCGGTGAAAATATAGCACTACAAGGAGTGCAGCCGGGCGCAACTGTCAAAAAAGTTTCAGGGCAGCATCTAGCAAATCGCACATATGAAGACATTCATCTTTCTCGATCTGATGGCAAATATACGCTCTTGCATTTTTGGGGATCATGGTGCGGTCCTTGTATTGCAAACTTGCCTAAGCTAGTCAATTTTGCTAAGGATAAAGATGAAAAAGTTGAGATCATCGGATTTCCGTTCGAGTTTCAAAGAGATACCAGCAAAACCAAAAAAATAATTGAACAGTATAATCTTCAGTGGCGTCAAATTGTTCAATTACGTGATCATCCTTTTCAACGTCCCGACGTGGTAAAGCAATTATTTATCGAACATTTTCCAACATATATGTTGGTTGATAATTCGGGCAAAATACTCGTTCGATCCTCTAGTTTAGATGAAGTAGTTTCATTTTTTAAAAACTAAATTGGAAATAAAAGTTGGAGCGCACTGTGATGAATACATAGGCTTATTTTATGTAACCTAATTCCAAGGACTGCAGGACCAAATAGCCTGACTATGGTTTAGAACACTACAATAGGAATATTTCTTTTTTGTCAGGCATCAAACCGCTAAAAACTTCGATTTAAAGACAACGTAACAAATGCAAACCACAAGCAGGGTATGGGATAAGCCTTTTTCAGTAGCTACATCATTTTTTTCGCTCCTATATTTAAGGCATTTTAGATTTTTTGAAATATTGACTGCCCGTTTCTTTTTAAAAGTGGCAAGCAGATTGATTGTTTATTAACTAAAAAGCCATGACAAACGATACGCTCTTTCAAACCCTGTCGCAGTGCGTCAAACTATGCCGCGTTTGCACCCAAGAGTGTCTTAGCACAAAGGATAACTATGAGCATGGTTCCATGTTACGGCTTTCCATCGAGTGTGCCGACTTTTGTAATGTGACCATGAAGTTATTGCTCCTGAACAGCACTTACACCGTTAAAGCTGCTGCATTATGCGCAGAAATCTGTAATGAACTCGCAACGGCCTGTTTTGCTTTTCCGCAGCATCGTATCCGGCAATGCGCCATCGTATGCCTTGAAGTAGCAGAACAATGTGACACATTCATTGAAGAGCGCATGCTTGAGGGCAATAAATTCCCCGGTTACATTCACTACAATTGAATGATCAATGAAAGCTGTCTCCTTATTTAAGATATTTCAGAAAAGTTACAGGTTGCCGTAATATTTAATGGTCATCGCTATATGCCTGTTTCCTGACGGGCTACGCAGCCGAAGCTCAATTACATAATTCAGCCCGTTGATTGTTTTATAGAGTGTCGTTTCACCCATCGTCAATTCACTGTTATTATTCTCTTTTACGTTCCAATCAGGTAAAACATTTTTTAATATCGCCGCCCATTGTTTGTAAACTTTTGTGCTCATATCGGCTGTTGCGTTATGCACGAGTTCAGCATAGTATGTATAACTTTCCACGGCTTTAATAACACCCGGCGATTGTTGCTGGTTAAAGTTATATTTTTTGATGTAGGCATTTTTAAATCCAAGATCAAGCACACTTGCATAATAGGTTGCCTTGTTGTTGCTGCCATACTCAAGGTCGGGATTATAGGGTTTTATTTCTCTGCCTTTTAAGTCGTAATATTTTTCTGTTGCTCCTTTTACTAATTTTTGCAACAGTGGTCGCACCTTATTCAAATCCGTCATCGGCTCAGCC
>JAKFCI010000453.1:0-2448 GCA_036676725.1 Chitinophagaceae bacterium | reverse complement strand
CCCGGCATAACAAGCCGCATAAGGCTTCATTGATGGTGTAACACGGTTGCCACCCAATATATCAATATCATTGGCATCAACAGGTTTTTCTATTTCCAGTTCTTCGGCCAGGTCATCGCTCCAGGCCAATAACTGTACTTTTTTTACCGGCGTTGGCAAAGCAGTACTGTAAAACATACCCGGTGTTTGCCGTGGTAGCGTACTGCCTGTTTCATCACCTTTAAAATTTTGTACAAACTCGTTCCTGAAATTGATCTCGCCCAGCTTTTGCATGTTGTGCCCCGTATTTTTATACTGATGTAAATGCAGTTGTTGTTCAAACCCTGCAATCGTTGCAGTAGTACAATTACTTTGCCGATAGGCTTTAATTGCCATTATGTTCCCTCTTTGCACCTTTTTTATCGTAGACTCTGCCATCTTTTGTAACCTTAACGGGCAATTGCACCATCAGGAAGAAGTAAAATCCCTCGTTAACTTTTTTTAAGGGCCACAAGTATTTCCTTGTAGTAGCCAGAGAAGCTTACTTTACACCCTTATCATTAACCCTAAAGAAATACAAATGAAACTTAGATTATTCGTTTTAAGCGCCACCGTGTTTGCTGCAAGTTGCAACACAAGCCCAAAAGCTACAGAAACAACCATTGAAAAAAAGGACACGATCATAACCACCGAATTACAGGCGCCGGCGGTAAAAGAAGAAAAACAAACCACAAAAAAATCAAGTACCACTACAACAACAAGTTCTTCTGAGTCCGGATCTATGAATTCCGAATCAGCAAATACGGCCGAAAAAAAATCAGGCTGGAGTAAAACAGCCAAAGGTGCTGTTATTGGTGGTGTCGCCGGTGCAGGTACCGGTGCGGTGATCAATAAAAAGGACCGTGTAAAAGGCGCCATTGTTGGCGGAGTTGTGGGCGCAGGTACAGGTGCCATCATAGGCAACGAAATGGATAAAAAAGACGGTCGTCATTAATAATATTCGTTATTAAAAAAAGGAAAGCGTAGCCATAAGGCTGCGCTTTTTCTTTGGACAATCACAATTCTAAAATAGAAAAGCAATTGTTGTAACAAACCGGCAAGTTTGCTAACGTTAGGAGGAAACTTTATTCAGTCTTGTCATAATTACCTACTTCTTCCAAAGCACCTTCTTCAATGCGTACGATCACTAATTTTTTAGCGTCTTCCAGGTTGGCGATCCAAATGTTTCGTTTGTCCTGGTGCACGTTAAAGGTGTTGGTGATATCATAATCTACATAATTGCTTTTGATCAATTTCCTTACATCGTCAGGCAGGTTCTGCTCTTTACCATAAGCAATATGGTAGATCATGTAACCATTCTTTTTAAACAGGGCCTTATTGTCCATGTCTTTTTCAATAAAGGTCACCAGGTAGTTTTTGTTCAACTTGTACCACCTTGGGTTTTCGGCCTCTGTAAATTCTTTCGAAAAAGCATCAGACACTTTTTCACTCACGTTCGTGGTGGAGGTAATGGTTACGGTTGGCAGTTCTTTAATTTCCTGTGCCTTCAAACTGCTTACGAAACCCATAGCAACCAAGCCGGTAAATAACAAAAGCGAATGTTTCATAACAAAGTATTTAGTGATGAAAACAAAAGTTTGATCCGAATTTGAACAGCGTTTGTTGGTACGAAGTACCTAATTTATTCTGCCTGCGCAAATGATGGTCATCATGCTGGCAGATGATTGACATTATTGCCCAAAAAAATCCCGCACCCGGTTGACCGGTTGGTCATTTATGTTTACTTAAAAAGAGGGAAGTATTAAATGGCCGGTTTCGGGTATTTGGCTACCCGCTGCAGTCCGCCGTTTTCAGCCCTTACCACCAGCACGGTGTTCTTGTCCTCGAGGTTGATGATCCAGGCCTTTCGGTTGTCCTGGTATACGCTCAGGGCATCGGTGATCTTGTAATCGATATAAACGTTTTTAATGAACTGCCTTACTTCCAGGGGCAGGTTTTCTTCCTTACCAAAAGCCAGGTGGTAAATAAGCCGACCCGATCTTTTAAACAAAGCCCTTTGCTTCATGTCGTCTTTAATAAACTCCACCAGGTAGTTTTTATTGGCCTGGTACCAGCGGGTTTGGGTAGCGCCTTTAAAATCTCTCTGAAAGATGCGGGCTACTCTTTTGCTCACGTTGGAGCCGGCACTTACCGTTACGGTAGGAAGTTCTACCACCTCCTGCGCTCCTGCCGAACCTGCAAAAAACAAGGCCATAAAGCCAAAGAAAAAAAGAAGCACATGCCGTTTCATAAAAAAAGTTTTAAAGAGATGGATGCGTTCTATAGTGCAATCTTCATTCCCCTTCTGCTGAATCAAATGATAAAGTACGAAGTTCCCATTTTCCTGCCAACAAACAAATGATGTTTATCAGCGGTTGGGAATTGGTGGAATTATGTACTTAGCGCCGGTGCTACTATGAAGCTTCTGTT
>JAKFCI010000452.1:0-16852 GCA_036676725.1 Chitinophagaceae bacterium | reverse complement strand
TCTTTAAGTTTTTTATCGCTACTATTTTTAAACGCTTTCCATGCATGATCAAATAATATCTTTTTGACCTTTTCTGCGTCATGAAAATTTACTTTTTGTTCCGAAGCAAGTTGATAATTATTTAATTGAGATTGGTTCAATAAATTTTCCTCATAAAGTAACGCGGGACTTATGAATAATGTGTTGCCGGCCATGCTGGAAATGGCACTGTAAGGCGAATGACCTTGTCCTGCTTCGGTAGGATTAATGGGCAGTAACTGCCAATATTTTTGATTGCTTTCATATAGAAAATCAGCAAAAGCATAAGCTTCTTTTCCTAAATCGCCTATCCCAAATTGCCCTGGTAAAGAAGAAATATGTAATAAAATTCCAGCACTGCGTTTATTTTCTATTACTTCAGTTTGAAGAATTGCAAAAGGAATTTTTTTAAAGATGTCTTTGATAAAAAGTTTCTTCCCCGCTATCTGTTCTTGGTCATTTAAAAGACTTTTCAAATTTCCCTGTACATTTTGTGGCAATTCCAAAAGTGTATCATCCCAATCTATTTTTTCTATGTCAACATTTTGATCATTGCATATTTGTGCCGTATGCAAGGGCACTGCTACAATGATGCAGGTTTGTTTGAAAATCCTGGCAAATGCAAAAACATTTTCTTTATATTTTCCTTTTACAGTAATAGCAATATATTTCCCTTGTGTAAATACATCTGTGTGTTGCAGGCGCAGGTTTAATAAAAGGTGAATAAAGCAAAGTTTTATGTGTGCATTTTCTTTTTCTTTCCATAAAACGGTTACATCATTTTCCTTGTTTATATGATCATTTATTAAGTTTAAAACTTCACGCCTCTTTGCAAAATCAATGGGCCTGCGATTATCCGGGTCAACAAAACTCAAATCCCAAAACTCACTGCCCTGGTAAACATCAGGCACTCCCGGAGAAGTAAATTTTAAAATAACCTGTGATATGGAATTTACCATTCCATGATCGGCGACTTTTAATAAAAATGGATAGAAGCTATTCCAAAATGGATTTTTTTTATCTAGCAATTCAATGGCAAAAGTTTCCATGGCTTTTTCATAAACAGCATTAGGTGCATTCCAATTAGACTTTCTTTTTCCTTCTCTTAATGCTTTTTGCAAATATTCGATCAGCCTTTGGCTGTAGTCCTTTTCATCTTCTTCCTGCAGCGGGTAGCTACCAATTAAAACCTGGTAAATAAAATATTCATCATTTGCATCCGGGGCATTTTCTTTTTTTAATCCTGAATTAATTTGTTGCCATTCCTTAACTTTTTCAAACCATTCATGTGGCAGGTCTGATAATACATTTAACCTTGCCCGTACATCTTCTCCCCTCTTTGTATCATGCGTAGATGTTGTATTTAAGGACAGCGGCCAGTTTAATTGTCGGTCTTTCATCTGGTGATGATAACCCCTATCCGTAATCCCAAAAGCATTTGGTGCATCGCCAACTTCGTTATGTGCAATAAAACGGTTGAACGTATACATCAAAGTATCCTCAATTCCTTTTGCCATTAAGGGACCCGAGAATTGCATGCATCGTTTAAAAAAATGCAACACTTTATCGCTATGTTCTTTTGGAAAATATGTCCCATTGAAAACCGTATTTTCTATTAAATCAACAGCTGGCGAAATATCAGGACGAACTATTTTTATTTCATTCAAAATTTCCCTGATTCTTTCTTTTCCCTTTTCTGAAAATGGAAGTTCATTAAAATAATACCGGTACACGGGGCAGTGAATTAAAAATTCTGCGATGGCAGTTTTTATATCCTCCGTACGCATGTTTGCATAATCTGACGGCTGAACCAACTGCATGAAAGTTTGATAAAGATTTTCTAATTCACCCGCCATGTGGTGGTATAAAATGTGTGATTTTTTATCCCAGGCTTGTAGCTCAATTTTTTTATGATCATCTATGATATTGTCATAAAAACGAGAGAAATCTTTTTCTGCTTGTTGATACGTAAATAAATTATTTACCGTCGCAAGGTATTCGTAGCCGGAAGTACCTTGTACAGGCCAATCCAATGATAATGATTCATTCTTTTCTAAAATCTTTTCAACAATAACATAGGTGTCATCGCCTATATTATTTCTTAAATCATCCAGGTATTTTGTTGGATCATATAAACCATCTACATGGTCTACCCGCAAACCCTGGAAAATTCCTTTGCTTACCAAAGAAAAAATATATTGGTGATAATGATGAAAGACCCGGGCATCTTGCATGTTCAAACAGATCAAACCATTGACGGTAAAGAAACGCCGGTAGTTAATATGGTGATCTGTTTCCTGCCAATGACACAGCCGGTAAGCCTGCAGTCTTAGTATTTGTTGTAAATCTTCGGGGCTGTTATTTATTGTCTCAAGACATGTTGTAAGATAATTGCGCAGCAAATTTTCATTCATGTATAATGAAAATTGATGTAACAAATCCTTCCAATTATCTGAATAGTTTTTACTGTCGCTTATACTTTTTAAATTTTCAACTTTGGTGCACCATTGTTTCAATTCCAATGGCAATTCGCTTTTGCTTGCTTCCAGTATCGTTATAAATGAGCGTGGATGCAAGGGATAGTTGTTGTTGAAATGCTTTAAGAACAACCGGCTTTCTTCGTACACGATTGAAAGTTCTTTTTCCTTGATGCTATCTTCAAGCGAAGCACCTAAAAAGGGAACCATCAGTGGCTTCCCGTGTTTTATTTGCGCCCAGTCAATATCAAAAAATGATGCATATCCAGATAAAATACCTTTTTCCAGGACATCGAATAACCAGGGATTCCGGGGATCAAATGCCATATGGTTTGGAACAATATCCTGAAGCCAGCCAATGTTGTTTTCTTTTAGTTTTTTACTGGTTGCAAATAGTTCTTCTTCGGTTCCTATCTCAGGGTTTATTTTATGTGGATCGAGTACATCATAACCATGAAGCGAACCCGGTACGGATGCAAATATGGGTGAAGCATAAATGGTATGCACACCAAGTTTTTTTAAATAAGGAATAATTTCATCAAGGTGTTTAAATGTAAAATCTTTATGAAATTGTATTCGATATGTTGAAATGGGATTAAACATGGTAATTGGAAAAGATGGTGATGGATTCTGGTTGAATGATCGATTGACTTTGTTGTGTGGTAGTGGAAATTGTTCCACCCCATTGATGATGGGCAGAATTTAGAATGATGAAACTTCCTTTTATTTCATCGGGTAAGGCAACTTCTTTTGCCTGATTGGAAAAATTTAAAACCACAAAAACAAACAGGTTTTCCTCCCACCTTTTCAGTGTAATCATTTTACTTTCCTGTTCGGAGGCTACCAAAATATTTTTTCTATTCAGCTCTTTTAAAACCGGATGTTGTTTTCGCAGACGAATCAAATACTGGTAATAGTGAAACATTGTTTTATGGGGTTCTTCCTCCAATAAAAGCCATTGAAGTTTAGAATGATTGAATGTTTCTTCCGACATCGGGTCAGGCGCTTCGCCTTCCCTATTAAACGCTGCAAATTCTTTTTTGCGACCTGTACGAACAGCTTCTGCAAGGTCAGGGTCTGTGTGACTGACAAAATATTGGAAAGGATTTGTTTCACTCCATTCTTCACCCATAAAAAGCAGTGGTAAATAAGGGCTGACCATTACCGCACCCGCAAGTAATTTTTGCATTTCGAAACTTACTAATTGGCTGGTGCGTTCGCCAAGCATTCGATTGCCTACCTGGTCGTGGTTTTGAGAAAAAACAATGAACTGTTTTCCCTCATTTGTTTTTGCCCGCACACCAAATTTTTTTTTACGATGTATGGAGTATTGCCCGTCATAAACGTATGCATCTTTATATGCTTTAGCCAGGTGTGCTACACCGTTAAAGTCCGAAAAATAGCCTGTAGGTTCGCCACCTGCTGCAATACGTAATGCATGGTGAAATTCATCGATCCATTGTGCATCCATTCCATATCCACCACGATCGATGGGGTTTATAAAACGGGTATCATTGAGATCAGATTCAACAATTAAATAATGATTTGTTCCAGAAACATTCATAAACTCATTAACAGCTTCTTTAATATCCTGGAGGATATGAACAGGGCTAAAATCTTTGATGGCATGAACTGCGTCAAGCCTTAATGCATCTATGTGAAAATCACGAAACCACATGATGGCATTTTCAACAAAAAAATTACGTACACCATCACACCATTCGTCGTCAAAATTTATTGCAGATCCCCAAGGCGTTTTGTACTTGTCAGTAAAATAAGGGCCGTATTCTTTTAGGTAATTTCCTTCCGGGCCTATATGATTATAAACTACATCTAAAATAACAGCAATGCCTTTAAGGTGACAGGTATTTACCAACTCCTGTAATGCTGCTGCACCACCATATTCAAATTGTACGGCAAAAGGGTAAACACCATCGTATCCCCAGTTTCGTTTGCCCGGGAACTGGGCCACCGGCATTATTTCAATTGCTGTAATTCCCAGTTCTAACAAATGATCCAGTTTTTCCTGGATGCCGGCAAATGTTCCTTGTTGGGAAAATGTTCCCGTATGTACTTCGTAAATAATATATTTTTTTAATGGTAGATTTTTCCATTGCTGGTCTTTCCATTGAAAATTATTTAATTCGATGGCTTGCGAATGTTGGTGAACGCCATTTGGTTGTGAAAGCGAAGCCGGGTCGGGTAATTGTTTGCTATTGTCTATTTCAAATTTATAAAGCGCACCGGGTTTTATTTTGTTAGTTTTTGCTGACCAATAACCTTCGGGATCTTTTGATAAATCTATTTTTCCCTGTTCCTCTCCTAATACAATTTTTGCATCATCAATGAGTGGTGCCCATAATTTAATTGTGGCTTCGCCAGTTGGTAAAAAGTTTACACCTATCAACCTTTTGTTTACATCAATAACCGAACTCATTTCTATTTTTTTTCTGGATGTTGCAACACAACAACCGACCTGCCTTGCACAATAATTTCTTCATCACTTTTATAAATATCTCCTTTCTGTTCCAGCAGGTTTAAATCCGTATCTATGATCTTCATCCATTCTTTAGCAAATTTTGAGGGTGGAAGCTTAAATGGCAATGATTCGCTGTGTGCATTAAAAATGATATAAAAGCTGTCGTCCACAATGGGTTTACCTTTTTGGTCAACCGAACGAATAGCTTTTCCGTTTATATAAACACCCAGCGATCGGGCATGATCTAGCTGCCAGTTTTCTTCTTTCATTTCTAATCCTTCAACAGAAAACCAGGCTATATCTTCCAAACCAACTCCTTTAATTGGAAGGCCTTTAAACCATTTTCTGCGGGAAAAAGCAGGATGAGTTTTAAAAAAATGAATAAGCTTGCGGGTAAATTGTAAAAGTCCTGTATCAATATTATCCCAATTAATCCAGGAAAGTTCGTTGTCGTGGCAATAGGCATTGTTGTTACCATGTTGCGTACGTCCTAGTTCATCTCCGGCAGTAAGCATAGGCACACCTTGCGATAAAAAAAGTGTCGTTAAAAAATTACGTTTCTGACGGTCACGCATATGGTTTATTTCAGGGTCGTCTGTTGGCCCTTCTACACCAAAATTCCACGAGCGGTTGTGGTCGTCGCCATCCCTGTTCTCATCACCATTTGCTTCATTGTGTTTGTGGTTGTACGAAACAAGGTCGTTTAAGGTAAAGCCATCATGGGCTGTAATAAAATTAATACTTGCGGTGGGCCGGCGATAATCATTTTTATAGAGGTCAGAACTCCCGGTAAATCGCTCAGCAAATTCTGAAAGCATACCTCCTTCTCCACGCCAAAAATCCCGAATGCAATCCCTGTATTTACCATTCCATTCTGCCCATCCCGGTGGAAATTTACCAACCTGGTAGCCGCCCTCTCCTATGTCCCACGGTTCGGCAATTAATTTTACCTGGGAGATGACCGGGTCCTGGTGAATGATATCGAAGAAGGCACTTAACCGGTCCACGTCATGAAGTTCTCTTGCCAATGTAGAAGCGAGGTCAAATCGAAAGCCATCCACGTGCATTTCCAAAACCCAATAACGTAAACTGTCCATGATTAAACGAAGCACATTAGGCAGATTTGCATTTAGCGTATTACCGCAACCGGTATAGTCCATGTAATACCGCTTGTCTTCTGTCAGGCGGTAATAAACCGAATTGTCAACGCCTCTAAACGAAAGTGTTGGTCCCATTTGGTTGCCTTCGCCGGTATGGTTGTACACCACATCTAAAATCACTTCAATGCCTTCCTTATGAAGTTCTTTAACCATGGTTTTGAATTCATTTACCTGGCAACCATCAGCACCGCAACTTGCATAACGTACATCGGGCGCAAAAAAACCTATAGTGTTGTAACCCCAGTAGTTTGAAAGTCCTCTTTCTTCTAAAAAATGGTCTTTAATGAAATGATGAACCGGCATTAATTCAATGGCAGTTATACCTAAAGCTTTTAAATAATTGATCATTTCGGGGTGGGCAATGGCTGCATAAGTACCCCTAATTTTTCCCGGGATTGCCGGATGCAATTTGGTTAAACCTTTTACATGGGCTTCGTAAATTATCGTTTGATGGTAAGGTATATGTGGAGGTTTATCCCCTTCCCAATCGTAGTTTTGATTAATAACAATTGATCTTGGAATGAAAGGGGCACTGTCGCTCTCGCTGAAAGAAAGGTCGCCATCCGGGTGTCCTATCTGGTAACCAAAAAGTGAATCATGCCAGGTGATTGTACCAGATAAGGCTTTTGCATATGGATCGATCAATAATTTATTGAGATTAAATCTTTGACCCTCGCCAGGTAAATATGGACCATCAACCCTGTAGCCATATAGCTGGCCAGGTTTAAGACCGGGAATGTATGCATGCCAAACGTGATTTGTTCTTTCTTTTACAACAATTGTTTCATATTCATTTTCTTCATTGGGCCTAAAAAGACAAATAAAAATTGCTGTTGCATTTTCTGCATACAGTGCAAAATTTACTCCTTCACCATCCCAGGTGGCGCCTAAAGGAAAAGGTTCGCCCGGGTATATTAAATATTTCATGAATTGTTTTAAGCAGTTATAAAAAAGGTGTTTTGTATTTTTTTAATGATGCCTAACCTCATTAAAAAAATTAACGTGCTTGCTTATTAATATCATGATAAAAAAATTATGCCCCTACATGACGTTAGATTAAACCAGGTGAATGCCATATTTCCAGGCTTATATGCAGATGTGCAATGATGAATACCAATAGTGGCCAGCAATTGCGTTTTTAAAAGTTTATTACTTAAGCTGCCATTTTCCTGCATTCTTCTGCGCATTGGCGACAAGCTTCTGCACATTCCTGGCAGTGTTTGCTGTGTGTATGTTTTGCACATTCGCTTCCACATGCTTCACAAAGGTCAGCACAGAGCTTACAAACCTCTTTTGACTTGCTGCTGCCTAAACTCATTAATTGTGCTGCAGCATAACATAAGGCAGAACATTCCATATCCAGCTGAATGCATCTTGCCATCATCTTCACATCATCTTCCTGGGTACATGAGGAGGCGCAATGATTACAGATAGCTGCACATTTTAAACATGCTTCTATACAAGACTTATAAGTATGGTAACCGGTCATAAAAAAATGGTTTATTGGTTTAAATAATTATTGTTTTAGGTAAAGGAGTTTTGTTTCTTCAAAACTTACCCTGCGCCTTAAAACATCAGGTATGAAATCATGCAATCTTTATTCCACACGTACCAGTGCATTTTTTCAGTAATAGAATAGACCCTGTAATTTTTAAGAATGCTGTCCTGCCATATTACTTTGTTTCAAAAAACTTAAAGCAACATTTATAAATTTTTATTTCTTAAACGAAGGCTATTGGCAACTACAGATACAGAACTTAGAGCCATGGCAGCACCGGCGATCATTGGGTTTAACAGAAAACCATTTACTGGGTACAATAAACCTGCAGCAATAGGTATACCTATAATATTGTAGATGAAAGCCCAAAAAAGGTTTTGGCGTATAGCGGTAACCGTATACTTTGATAATTTAATGGCTTGTGCTATTTTGGTAAGATCCGATGAAATGATGGTCATTTTGGCAACATCAATGGCAATGTCGCTGCCTTTGCCCATGGCAATGCTAACATCGGCCTGCGCTAATGCGTTGCTGTCATTAATTCCGTCACCAACCATCGCTACAATTTTTCCTTCTTGCTGTAATTCTTTTACAAAATCTGCTTTGTTTGCAGGTAATACTTCTGCCCGGTAATTTTCTATACCTACCTCCGCTGCAATGGCTTTAGCTGTATTTTGGTTATCACCTGTAAGCATATATACTGTTATTCCTGCATCCTGCAATTGCCTGATGGCTTCAGCGGAGGTTTCCTTTATTTTATCGGCAATGGCAAATACAGACAGTGCCTGTTTTTCATCTGCAAACCAAATGACGGTCTTGGCTTCCTGCGCCCATTTGGACGCTCTGTTTTCCAATTCTTTTGAAACAGCAATATTGTGTTTTTGCAAAAGTGAAATGTTGCCTACATAATACACCACATCGCCTACCTGCGCCCTGGCGCCAAAGCCTGTAATGCTTTCAAAATGATGTACCGGTAAATGCTTGACTTGTGGTAAATGCTTTACAATGGCTTCCGCCAGTGGATGTTCTGAAGTTTTTTCTATAGAAGCAATAACATTCAAAAGGTTTTCATCTTTATACAGCCAATGATCATCTGTAACTATTGGTTTGCCTTCTGTGATGGTTCCTGTTTTATCAAGTATGATGGCATTAATTTTCTTTGCCATTTCCAGGCTTTCTGCATCTTTTATTAAAATGCCATTTTCAGCCCCTTTGCCAATTCCGGCCATTATAGCGGTAGGTGTTGCCAATCCCAACGCACAGGGACAGGCGATAACTAGAACCGTTACTAATGCCAGCATTCCTTGCGTTAAGCCATTTTCACCGCCAAAAATTACCCATGCAAACAGGCTTAAAATGGCAATAACAATTACGACAGGCACAAAAATACCGGCAACTTTATCTACCAGTTTTTGAACAGGCGCTTTGCTTCCCTGGGCTTGTTGCACCATTTTAATGATCTGGGCCAAAACAGTATCGCCGCCAACTTTATCGGCAACAAATTGAAAACTTCCTTTTTGATTAATGGTTCCGGCATATACTTTAGCATCTTTTAATTTTTCTACAGGAATGGGTTCACCGCTGATCATACTTTCATCAATAAAAGAACTACCGCTACTAACGGTACCATCAACCGCAATTTTCTCACCTGGCTTTACTAAAATGCTATCTCCCACTTTTACATTCGCAATCGGAATTTCCATTTGGTGGCCGCCTTCGTGCACAATAGTTACCGTTTTTGGTTGTAAGCCTATTAGTTTTTTTATGGCAGATGACGTGTTTCCTTTGGCTTTTTCTTCCAACATCTTTCCTAAAAGAATAAAAGCAATTACAACAGCCGCAACTTCAAAATAAACATGGGCATGTAAACCTTTGCTGTGCCAGTATTCCGGGAATAAGGTATTGAAAACACTGAACAGGTAAGCAACACCGGTACTGAGTGCCACAAGCGTATCCATATTTGCAGACCGATGCCTGGTTTGTTTCCATGCGTTTACAAAAAACTGTTGACCAAATATGAGTACTACAGGAGTTGATAAGACCCAGAGTATGTAGGGCGCATAAGGAATGTTCATGAAAAACATACCAATCAACACAAGCGGAATAGAAAGTATTATAGAACCAATGGTTTTCTTTTTTAGTAACTCAAATCTTTTTCTGTGTAATTCTTCCAACTGGTCTTTTGCTTCTTCGCTTTCATCAATCATCAGGTCGTAGCCAATAGATTGCATGGCTGCCTTTAATTTTTGCGGGTTGGTAATGGTTGGAATGTACTCCACTAATGCCGTAGCATTTGCATAATTTACCGCTACACTAACTACCCCCGGTACGTTTTCTAAAACCGATTGGGAACTTACCGCACAAGAAGCGCAGGTCATATTTAAAACTGGAAAATTTTTCTTTATTGTATCAACCCCGTAGCCCAGGTCGCGAATGGCCTTTACTGCTTTTGGTAATACCTGGTAATCGCCGTCGGTATTAATGACCGCCCTGTTGTTATTCAGTTCCACCCGGTGGGCACTGATGCCTTTTATTTTACTCAATCCTTTGTCAACGATTAGCGCACAGTGTTCACTATCCACACCTTCCAGGGGAATGTTTATCAGGTGATTGTTTTCTGTTGCCATATTAGTAAATTATATATAGCAAAGCTACAATTGTGCAAAACCCTTCGTGTTACACAATTATTGAAATGTGTTGTAAGATTATTGTTGAGTGCTACACTTTGTCTAAAGGTTTGCGTTTGTTTTGACCCACTTGTTTAAAATGGCTGGGTGTAAGACCGGTTACTTTTTTAAACTGGTTAGAAAGGTGGGCCACACTGCTATAGCCCATTTGATAGGCTATTTCACTTAGGGTCAATTCATCGTAAATAATGAGTTCTTTAACTTTTTCAATTTTTTGATTGATGGTGTATTTTTCAATGGTAATGCCTTCTACATCCGAAAAAAGTTTGCTTAAATAAGAGTAATCTTTTTGTAAGGCCTGGGAAAGAATCTGCGAATTATTTTGCGTCAATTCTCCACCCATATTTTGGACTTGTTGAATGATTAGGTTTTTTATTTTTTCGATCAACTTATGCCTGGAATTATCTAGCAATTCAAAACCCAGGGAAGCCAGGTTTTTGTCAAGATCTGCAATCTTTTCTTTTGTCAGTTCTGTTTCAGTTTCCACCTCGCCCAAGCGAACATGGCAACTGTGTATGCCCAACTTTTCTAATTCTTGTTTTACAACCATTATGCAGCGGTTGCACACCATATTTTTTATGTAGAGATGCATGAAGCAAAGATAGGGTTTGTAAAAACTGGCTGCGGCGGGCTGACATTATAATAGCAACCTGCCTGTACCTGGTGAATAGAATTCAAGAACGTACAAGTGAGTGACACAACAAAAGTTCAATAGAACTTTATGGCCGGCAAACAAATAATTACTACTTCTTATGGTTCTTTAATTTCTATGCGCATTCATGTAATTTGCAATATGGTTTAAACATTTGAAATGCTTAATTTATGTGCTACTACAACGGTCAAAAAATTTTAAAAGACGATTACATAAAACTGCAAAACATAGAAAAGAAATTGTCTGATTATGATTTCCTGAACCGTGACCTGCAGGTAGGTTTTGATTATAGTTCAAATGCAGTATTGAAGCGTGTTCCAGGCAAAATTGATTTTGATATTGTACAAATGGAATGGGGTTTTATTCCGCATTATGTAAGAACCCGGGAAGATGTTTTTAAAATGAGGAATGGGTATAAGGACGCCACAGGAAATTTTAAACCGCCAATCATTACTTTAAACGCCGTGTGTGAACAATTGCTTTTGCCTGGAAAGATATTTAGAGATGCTGCATTACACCGCAGATGTTTGGTGCTTTCATCGGGTTTCTTTGAGTGGCGACACATATTTCCCCTTAACAAAAGAACAGGGCAACCACTAAAAACCGCAATCAAATATCCCTACCATATTTCATTAAAAAATAAAAGCTATTTCTACATGGCAGGCATCTGGCAACCATGGACTGATAAGTCTACTGGCGAATACATTGAATCGTTTGCTATTGTAACGACAAAGGCCAATAAATTAATGGAGCAGGTACACAATACCAAAAAAAGAATGCCGGTAATTTTAAATGATGATCTTGCTTTTGAATGGATGTTTGGTGACCTGGATGAAGACAGGATTTTAGAAATTGCCGCAACGCAATATCCAGCCGAAGAAATGCAGGCCTGCACCATTTCAAAAGATTTTCGCGAAGCCTTAGAACCCGCAAAGCCTTTTGTATTTGAAGACGTACCCGCTCTGGAATTAAATATTTAAAAGACAAATGGCAGGTAAGTTTTTACCATTAATAAAGCACTTATGCAGTATTGGTTTTACCAAGTTGCAGATGTTTACCTGTCAACCATTCCCAAACCTTTAAGGCGCCTCCGGGCTTGCAGCGCATTCTATATTTAATAATGAAAGAAGAAATAAATGTAAGGATCCCGATAAAAAGTATAGATGCTTCAATGCTTACCAAATCTGCTATGATGCCGGTAAGTATCGCACCAATGGCATAACCCAGGTCTCTCCACAACCTAAAAATGCCTATACTCTTTGCCCTGTCGGATGGATTTGTATTTTCTGCTACGGTTGCCAAAAATGTTGGGTAGACCATGGCTGTACCCCAACCTAAAATGGAAGAAAGCAAAACAAAGTGCCCTATTGTATCGGCCCAAACCAAACCTATTAAAGCCAATGCCTGTAGCAACATGCCAACATAAAGCAAATCTTTTTTACAAAACCGGTCGGCCATTTTACCTGTAAATAATTGGCCTATGCCCCACACTGCAGGATAGATGGCAGTGACCAATCCAATTTCGCCGATGGAAAAACCTTTTGATGCAAGTAAAATGGGAAAGATACCCCAGGCCATTCCATCATTTAAATTATTGATCAAACCGGCTTGCGTAACAGAACCCAGGTTTTTATTTTTCCACGTGGTTTCCCAAAATATGTTTTTTAACCTTGGTATGTTACTTTTTAAAATGTCCTTTGCAACATGTTTTTTCGTGTCTTTGATTAAAAAAATACTCCCAAATAAACCCAGGATAACCAATACGATGCCCAGGTAAAATGGATAAGGCCTGATGCCATATTCACTGGCAATGAAACCGGTTAAAAAAGCAACAACCGCTACCGAAATATAACCTGCAAACTCGTTTAACCCCATGGCAAAACCTCTTTGCTTTTCACCTACGAGGTCAATTTTCATTACCACGGTGCTCGACCAGGTCAATCCCTGGTTGATGCCTAACAGCACATTTGCAGCAATGATCCAGCTCCAGTCCGGCGCAAACATTAATATAAAAGGAATAGGAATGCCAATGATCCAGCCGGCTACTAATAGTTTTTTACTGCCAAATTTGTTGGCTAAGGTTCCGGTAAAATAATTGGTAATGGCCTTTACAATTCCAAACACAATTATGAAAGAAAGTATTGCAGTTTTTGCCGCAATAGCAAATTCCTGTTCTGCAATTTGTGGCAAAATAGAACGTTCCAAACCTACCATGCCGCCAACAAATCCATTTATGATCACCAAAAGGGTAAATTGTTTCCAATTTTCTTTTAGTCCTAATTGAACATTCTTCATTGTTGCCTTTATACTGCAAAGGTCGAAGCTGTTTTTGGCAAAACATTTATCATATGATAATTAATCAGCGATGTGCCCTTATGCGGCTAAGGCTAACTTGTGTAATGCCTAGATAAGAGGCAACGTATTTTAGGGGAATGCGTTTTAACACGCCAGGGGCTTCGTGCAGCAAGGCTTTGTACCTTTCTTCTGCCGTATGAAACTGGATGCTTTCAATGCGGTTAACCGTATCTACATACGCGGCTTCAAAAATTTTTCTAAAGAGTCTTTCAATTTCCGGGAACTTATCATAAAGTGCAAACAGCATGTCGGCATTGATGCCAATAATTTCTGCATCTTCTAAAACCTGTATGGCTTTTCGGCTAGGCTTACCGGTAAGTAAACTTTCCACCCTTGCAATGATGGTGTTTTCAAAAAAAAAATTTTCTGTAATGTCAATGCCATCTTTTAAATAATAAATGCGGGCAACACCTTTATTTAAAAAATAAATGGTTCTGCAGGTTTTGCCGATCGGCTGAAGGTCCTGGTTCTTTTTAATAAAAAGTTTAGTGGAAATGCCTGCTATGGCTTGTTCCGCCTCTTTAGAAAGTGGATTGTATTTTTTAAAATATTGAAAAAGTGCTTCCATATGTTAACCCTGCTTCTTCAATGTTAAGTTTGGTAACTGCTTAAGAAAGTAGCTACGAATATAAACAAGTTAACAGGTCATTGCATAACCAGCGGGTTCTTTTAGGTTTCGCTTTGAGGTTGCATATTTTTCATTCATGATGGTACTAAGCGGTTTATGATACACCTTGCTTTCCACCCACGATATAATATCTATGTAAGCAAACACCCTTGTCTGATAGCGGTCTGTTCCAAATCCTTTGATGCGTTCAAGGAAGATTTTTAACTGCGGAACCATTTGGTGCGGTGCTATAAAGAAGGAACGCCTCAGGAATTTTATTATTTCTATTTCCAATAAGGTCAGGCTTTTCATCCTGGTCATGTAACGATATACGGAACGCGAAAGATGCTCCAGCAATTCAAAGTTTTTTAATTCATAATGCGCAAGCAGGTAGAGAAGCCGTGCATAACATTGCAGGTCGTACCGTAACCCAATATTGTCGTTGATTATTTTTTGCAGGTAATCTATACAAGTACTGTAATCACCACTTCCAAAATACAAGGCCGCAATTTTATAGTTTAAAACAATTACCCGGTGGGGATCGACAAAAAGATTATAGGTTGATAAGTTTTCTTCGATGCCCGGTATTAATGCCAACCCTTCTTTAAAAGTTCCCTGCAGGAAGTGCAAATTGATTTTCGCCTGCGTTAAATACAGGAACGATTGGATCCTGAAATTTTCATTGTCTACTACACGGTCTTGTTTTGCAAACAACTCCAATTGTTGTAAGGTGGAAACAAACGGTTTATAATTACGCAGGTCGAAATGCGCATTTAAAAGGTTGTGTAAACCTTTGATGTAATGCCCTGTTTCAACCCTTTTCATTAAAGGTTTGCTTTCAAAAAGATCCACCCATTTTTGCGAATACCGGTAATACTTTAAAAAATCTTGTTTGATAAAAGACAGCCAGCATAAGGATTGACATAAATAGAGTGTTTCATAAAATCCTTTTTGATCAAAAGAACCGGCAGGCAGATGATCATTAAAAAAGGTTTCAATTTTTATTTCTTCTTCCCGGTTAATAGCATGCCCGTTTTTTATATACCAGCTATACAATTGAATGGCCAAATTAGAAAGCCTGGTCACCATGTTTATATGGTCACTCACTTCAATAGCTTCCAATGACAGGCTATCGGCCCTGTCCTGCATGCTCCTTGTAATATGCAGCGTTTCTATTCTTTTTTCGAGTGCGATGGCTTGAATGAGAAAAGTAAATTTTTGATTTGCCTTGGCTACTTCTTTTGATCTTTCCAACAGTTTCAGGCTTTGCATAAACAAACCTTTCTTGTACAGAATATGGGCATAATCAAATTGTTCGTTCAATTGAAGATCTATGCTATCAGTGCTTTTCAACAACCTGAGGCTGGCCAAAACCTGCTTGTATAAATGCGCTTTTAAATTTGATAATTGCGTTTTTTGAACAGTTGGCAGCTTCTTCAATAATTTACTTTCATCATATTCATTCAATTTGTCGATGGCATCAAATAATTGAATGATCTTAAGATTATCATTTGAAGAATTTCTTTTGATAAATAATTTAAAATGCCGCTTTTCTGCCTTACCCAGCGCATGAATTAATTGAAACAATATATCTGATGATCGCTTAATCATATTGACAAAATTTAAAGTAGCAAGAATGCAAAACGTCTCAAAGCTTTTACCATTTCATCTAAATGGTTTTTCATAAAACCTCTAATTCACTATTTGAATTTTTTTGCAAATAATGCTTGAAGCAAGCAACTGATAGCGAAGAAATCGTTACGTCCAACAGACCCATAAATTTACAATATAATAGGTACTATTCATACAACCTGCGACTACTAGTTATTTATAAAATCAATAATCACACATTTTAAACGCACAACAATTTTAAATTCCTGTTTCTTTAACAATTCCATAATATTCCAGTAAATGAATTTGGAAATAATTGACACCTTCTGCTGGAATGCTTGTCTCTAAAGGCTTACAGGCAAATGAAATTCTCTTTGGTTTCGTAAATGCTTATATTTTTTGGCGGATCACAGGTAAAATGCCGTTATACTTTTGGGTAAGAATAAAATTTGAAATCAGTTTTTATTCTGACCTAACAATAACGTGTTGCTTGCTGAACGGTAATTGAACCTGATTATTTACATTAAATTATAAAAACATGAAAAAGCAAGCATCAAAAAACGGAATCACAATTTTATCGAAACACCTATCAGTTGTTTTATTGGCCATTGTCACCTTCTTAAATCCTTTTGCTATTTATAGTGAAGCGCAGGAATTAACCAAAGTAATCCCGGAGGTGGAAATAAAATATACAGAAACAAAAAATGGTCTACCCATCTTCCATGTGAATTTTGAAAACAAGGAAAAAGAAACCCTGGAACTTATTTTAAAAGATGAAAAAGGCTATACGCTATATACCGAAACCATTACAGAAAGTGTATACAGCAAAAGGTTTCAAATAGACCTTGCAAACGATGTGAAATTGCACCTTGTTGTAAAAGGTGGTAAGGGAAAACAATCCCAATCGTACTTAATTAATTCAAGCGTTAAAACAGTTTCTGATTTCCTGGTTACAAAACTTTGATTGTCCTAAGGTATAAATACAGTGGTTGGCTTTGTATTGGTATAGAGGATTTAAATTGACGTCTTTTCTAAAGATAGGTTGCCTTAACCAAAAATCTGCTGGCACCAAAATAGAAAGGCTGCACATCGCAGCCTTTCTATGTGTAATGTTGATCCAAAATGAGCTGATGATACTATCATTCACGTAAACGGGTAAATGCAGTTATCAAAACATTTTGTTTTAATAATTATTACAAAAACATTCCGCCTAATGCTTCAATGCGTTGTGCATTGATCCAGCGGGCAACTTCCGAGCCGTATTAACGAATGATCTTAAATGCAAAATGCCCGTTACCTGTAGCCTGC
>JAKFCI010000451.1:0-3404 GCA_036676725.1 Chitinophagaceae bacterium | reverse complement strand
CTAGTATACCGCCAATGCGGATAATAATTCTGTAAAAGAATCAGGTAGCCTGAATCTCTTGCTGTAAACTTTAGCTGTATTTTATTGGTCGAAAATGATTTTAAATCTTCCTGTTGCAGGCTCTGTACATTAGTGATTTTTGCTTTGCTTATGGATGAGGCCAAAAATATGAATGGGTCATTGGCAACTGTAATTGAGCTGTCCTTATTTAGGAATTCGTAAAAAAGATAGTTGTTAGTGATTTTAACCGGGTAAAGAACGGGCTTTGATTTCCCAATTTGTTTATTATAGAAACTCCAGTCGCCAACCAACGTACTATCAGCATTAGGAATAGTGTCGTGTAGTTTTAATGCTTGTAGCTTAGGCATAGGAATACCTCTGGGTGATTGTTTATGTATCGCATCAATTTTTGCAACAGCTACCTTACCAACACCAGTAAACGGCATGTTTAACATGGTTGCAATTACTACATCAACAGCTGTAAGAAATAGTATCCTTTTATATTGCTGTTTAAGCAAGGCTTTGCTCAATAAAATTAGTAATGGAATTTGTACAAGACTTTGTAAGAATATTGTGTCACTAAATTGCAGTTTGTCGATGGTTGCTTTTACGCTATCCCTCCAGTTATTCGTATTAGAGGTTATTTGTGTTAATCCGGTTTGCCCTTGTAGGATGTTGAATAAAGCATAAACAAGCAAAATGCTATAAATTAATGCAAGCATTTTGATTAATATATTAAGTTTTGGTTTTAAATTCTTTTGTTCTTGCGAAAAGAAATGAAAGCTTTGGGTAGAAGTGATAATAAAACAGATAATAGAAAAGATTCTGAACTCTCCATTTACACGAACATAACCAATCAAAGGTAAATAGTTGTGTGCAAATAATTTAACAGGCCCTCCGAGCGAGAGGATAAAAAAGAAGATACCTGTTACAATGAAGAACCACTGTTGTTTTGTTTTTGGTAAAACGAGAGATGCAAGAAAAAAGATAGCTAGTATAAGGCTGAAATAATTATTTCTTAAGGCTATGTCGTTTCCAAAAAAGGCTGAACCTTTTACTGTTCCGAAAGGAAGTAGTAAGCTTAGCCAGCTTTGAACATTTGTATTTTCGGATAAAGATAAAGCAAGATCAACTTTCGAGTTTCTTGCAAAGTAAGGCAGTATGTCTATGTAACTTGCAATAAGTCCTGAACTGACTAAGCACAGTACTAAAATAAAAACACTATAACTTTTTAATCCCGAAAAGAAAGCACCTTTTTTTAAGCTATGATATCGCTGGTATAGGAGAAACAAAACTAAAGCTGTAAAGAAGTAAATAGCTCCGATGATCATTCCGGGATGTGATGCAGTGATTAAAAAAAAGAATGCGAGCACAGTGTAGATATAATTTCTAATAGTTGCTGCTTTATCAATACTCAGAATGCCCCATATACACCAAGGTAAAAAAGCCGAACAACTGATCCAGTTAAGATGTTGTAAATGACCAATAACAAAGCCGTTGCAGAGAAAAGCTAAACCTGCTGTAAGGCATACATAAGTGTTGTTAGAAAACTGCCGTGCCAGTTTATACATTCCTATTCCACCTAATAAAACATAAAGCAATAATTCCAAGGTAAGGGTATACGCCGAGTAACCTGTTGTCAGCGCAATAATCCATGTTATTGGGTTCCAGTAAGCTCCATTCATATCCGCATAAAACGGAAGCCCAAATGAAATGTAAGGGTTCCATAAAGGGAATTGTCCACTTCGGAGAGTTTCACTAAGTAGAAATTTTGGTGGAAAGTAACCCAGAAAAAAATCGTTTTTTAGCGCAAAAACAAAACTTGCAATCGGAGCGAAAGCAATCAGGAACACAATGGTAATAAAAAGGTAGGGGAAAGTTTTTTTCACTTGCAGTTTTAAGGTTGCTTTTATTCAAATATACAATTACTGTTTATAATACTGACGATGCTGTGTTACAGCTTTCAATAAATAGTTAGATTGAAGTTGTTATTTTTATGGAAATTTAAAATTTACATGAAAATACATTTGCAGGCTGATGATATTGGTATAGGGGAGAAAGCAACACAAATGATTTTGGAAGCCTGGGAGAAAGGTCTTATAAATGGTTTTGGAATTGTGGCGAATGTAGAATGTAGAAATCTGATATCAGAATCATTAATAAAAAATAAAAATCTGGATTGTACGATTTCTGCTCACCTCAATTTAACTGATGGAATAGCTCAGAAACCTCATGTCAAAGGATCCTGTATTACGAAACCTGATGGCAGATTAAAAATTGGTTTCGCCAAGGCTTTTTTTATTTTGATGAGGGGCGGAGCGGTTAAACAACAATTTCTGCAGGAAGTATACAGTGAATGGGATTTGCAGCTGCAATTTATTAAGCATGTTTGTGGTGAACGTAAATTAATGGCGATTAATGGACATAACCATATTCATATGCTGCCATCACTTTTCTCAATTGCAAGTCAGTTAGCCGCAAAATATGAGATACCTCATATAAGAATCGTAAATGAGCATTTCTTGGTTGCAAAAAAAAGAGACTTGGCTAAAACATTTTTTCTATTGAACATCTGTAAGTGGATCATCCTTGCTGTTTGCAGATATAGGATTAAACAGAAGCAAATTCATTATTCTTCATTGAGTAATGAAGTCTTTGGCGTATTGTACAGCGGTCATATTACTTCTGATGCAATAAAAAAGGCCATCAGCAATGCAAAACGAAGAGGCGTTAATTCGTTGGAAGTATTTCTGCATCCCGGGCAATCTCTGCCACATGAAATGGATAAATGGGCATCTACAGTTTCTGGTAAACTATTTTTTATACATCCTGCAAGAAAAGTGGAGATGGATGTTTTAAAACAATTACAACGTGAACAAATCTTTGCAAATAAACAAAACTGACATTGATCATATTGATATTGAGCGGTACTGTATACTGCAGCAAAAGTCTTTTGCTGAGGTTTTTGCATATTCTCAAATCGATAACAGTTATCTTGATCCTGCTTTTTTCAAATGGAAATACAATCCACCAAACGGTAAGGCCCGAATAGCAGTTGCAGAAGAAAACAATGAAATGCTTGCATCTGTTGCAATGTATCCGGTGGTGTTTATTAAAGATCAGGAAGTATTATTTGCTTCTAATTGTTTTGATATTTTCGGTTGTGCTTTCTCTTCATAAACAGTTGAAATGATCACTTCATCATGATTTTGAAAATATCCTTGTATTTTTATTTCATTTATAATTTGCGATGTAACAATAGAAACATCTTGTTTTTTCCAATTATTTAATTTAGAAATAATTTGTTCCCCTTCGATATTATAAGCTTCTAATTTTATAACTTCTAATTCATCATTTACAGCTAGCTCAACACTCGGATTTACATCAATAGACATATAGGCATA
>JAKFCI010000450.1:0-11335 GCA_036676725.1 Chitinophagaceae bacterium | reverse complement strand
CATTGGTCAGTTTTAATAATCTTGGCGGTAACGGATCTTCTGTTTCAGTTCCTTCGAAATAACCAGCTACCCAAATTGTTCCACCCCCAGTAACCGTAGGATCAACTTTCACTGCCGATATTTCTCTTCCCCCTAATTGCGTTAATGTAACAGAGCTGAAATCGGGTGTACCGGTACCATTAAAATTGGTAACCAGTCCCATTTTGTCTAAACCGTTACCTGTATACAATACATCTTTTGCATCGTCGTAATCGGTTGGGTTGATGAACATGCCATCATCATTAAATTCTAACCGGGTAAAGCTTCCACCGCCATTTCTTGAATAGAAATAGTTATTATAGACAAAAGCACTCACCTGTATGTTACCATCGGTTTGATCGATATGTGCAAATGCGCCATCACCGCCACTCACCGCCGTAGTTGCATTCATACCCGGTTGGGTAAACTTTTGTGTTCCGTTATCCTGAGCGCCGGTTAAAAAATAATTAGGATTTATTGGATGAAAATCCCCGGAATAAAGCTGGGTTACATTATACCCTCCATTTTTATTTGCCCAGGTAGCGCCAGTATTGTTGCTGTAATAAATTCCTCCATCGTTTGCGGCAATAAATTCCGAAGTACTGCCCGGGTAAAAAAGAAAATTATGCTGGTCAGCATGAATGGTTGGCAGATCACAACCGTTAGCCCATTGCGTCATTTGAACCCAGGTAGATCCACCGTTAGTCGAGCGAAACAAATCAATGCCGCCTATGACTACCTTATTTTTATCTGTTGGATCAACCTGTACAATCAAATCGAACCAGGCTTGCTCATTTGTAAAATCACTTGAATTTGTTCCCTGGCTACACCAGGTTGGCGGTGCAATGGTTTGCCAGGTGGCACCAAAATCGCTTGATTTCCTAATCCCTCCGATTCCATCCTCTGCACCTTCCAACAAGGCATAAATTGTTGCAGGATCACTGGGTGCAATGGCTATTTCAATTCTTTGCCAATTACCGGTTGGTGTAATTTCTTGCCAGTTGGTTGATTTTCCCACACTATCTCCATACAAAGCACTGCTGGAACGATATATTCTTCCTCTAAAATTACTATCTAAGCCGCCCTGGAAACCTGTAGTTGCGTATAAGTCCCCGTTTGTTGCAATTTCCAGGTCTGCTCCACGGTAATTAAAAGCACTATCACAAACTTGCGCCGTTAGGTTACCTAGGGACCTAGTCCAGCTAATGCCACCATTAATAGAACGTAAAATACCACCAGCGTTACAAAATTGGCCACTGCGTGTGGCTGCAAACAAAATTCCCTTATTTGTAACTACAAGGTCCTGTACGTAATTAAAGTTGGTACGTTGTCCAACCGAATCAGTAGAAGATAATTGGGCCCATGAGCTTCCACCATTTATGGATTTCCAGATACCATTACCCCTAACAGCATCAAGGTTAAACCATCCTTCACCTGTACCTGCATACATAATATTTGGGTTAGATGGATCCTGTACCAAAGCACAAACGGCCAGGTTAGCCATTGCATCAAAAACGGGGGTCCAAACAGGTGTAGTTTTAAAATTGGTAGCTTTCCATATACCACCGCTCACGCTAGCTGCAAAAACAGTATTGCCAGTTGCATCGCGGGAATCGATAAACAAAGCCCTTGTTCGGCCAGCAACATTCGATGGACCTCTTTCCTCCCAGCCTAAGGCCGCCTCTCTTGAAGCCATTCCGCCTGAAAGTGTTCGCATATAATTTTCTGCTGCAAATAAACGTTCACGGGGAATATAGCCGGCTACTGGATCCTGAGTCATTCGAAATTCCTGGGCCATTGCAAGGTCCACACGATCCTGTTTTGAAAATTTGCCCTCAACTTCTAATCGTTCCGAGCTTTCTTTTTGACTGCAGGAAAATAAGGAGCATAAACAAACGCAAAGGAAAAGGTAAAAGGGTACTTTCAAATTATGCATAAAGGGGGCTAATTATTATAAAATTAAGGTTTCTTAAAATTACCATTATTAATTAATGAGTAATCAATTGGCTATTTTTATCACTAAACTTTATCTATGCCAGCCGCAATAAAGACTTTACTTTTTTTCCTGATGCTCGTACCTTTTTTCTGTGGATGTACACAGAAGTACGGTATTGTTAAAACGCATTCCTACGTTCGGGAAATAACGGCTGGAAATATTCCTGTCGATCAAAATAACACTCCAACTTCATCAGGTGTTCGCAAAAACCATATAATATACGTAGAAACTCAATCTAACAGTGAGACAACTCCTGAATGGCAAGCTGCCTGGGTTGAAGGAGTCTCTTATAATATTGAACCTATTGTTATACAAAAGGCCGCCGTTCATTTAGGTCCTCTAAAAAATGGAACAGAGGAAGTTGTAGTAAAAGCAAAAAAAGGAAATCAATTGTGGCAATTAATGCTTGGAAAAAAAATGGATCTTCAGCCTGATTCTACTTTAAAAGCCCTCATCCAGAAAAATAAGATAGTGATTACGGGAAAATGGAAAGGATCGCCTTTTAATTACCCAATTGAAGCGGAACAACAATTAGCAAAAACCTTTGGTGAATAATAAATGAAAAAGGCTAACAAAAAATGTTAGCCTTTTAACCTAAACCGTCCGACAAAAAAATATGTTGAAAGAATTAATTAGTTATTTAATAATTTATTTTCAAGGACTATGCCAATCGTTAAAGGTTGTGGATAACTCACTCAAAATATTTTACTTAGCGCTATTTAGTATCTTGTAAAAAACTGCTTCATGGCATTACAACCCTGGCGAAAAGGAATAGTTATAAGGATACAAGATGAAACACACAACACCCGAAGATTTTGGATACAGGTGCCTGAATTGGAATCTTTCGACTTTATACCGGGACAGTTTATCACCATTGATTTTCCCATACACGAAAAGCCAAATAAACGCTGGCGCAGCTACTCAATTGCCTCTTGGCCTGACGGAACAAATATTATAGAGTTGCTGATTGTTTTAATGGATTATGGCTTAGCCACTACCTATCTATTTAATTCAGTAAAGGTTGGATCAGAACTTACCTTTCGAGGCCCACAAGGCGTTTTTACACTGCCACAACCAGTGGAAAAAGATTTATACTTTATATGTACAGGCACAGGCATTGCCCCATTTCGCAGCATGGTTCATCATATTGCTAACCATAGCCTTCCACATAAAAATATTTACCTCATTTTCGGTACCCGCTCCCAAAAAGACCTTCTTTACCCTGAAGAGATGAAGGCTTTAGAAAAACAAGTTGAAGGTTTTCAATACCTACCCACACTTTCAAGGGAACAGTGGGAAGGATGTTGCGGATATGTACATGCTGTTTATGAGAATATAATTCAACAAAAAATGAAAGGGGGCACAGAACTTCCACCCGCAAATTTTTATTTGTGCGGATGGAAGAATATGGTTGATGAAGCCAAAAAAAGAATTCTTGAATTAGGGTACGATAAAAAAGATGTTCATTTAGAACTTTACGGCTAATTACCAGTTAAGCAATTGTAGCAAGAATTACTTCTTTAATTTTTGAAATAGGAATACGCTCCTGCAACATGCTGTCCCGGTAACGGATGGTAACCGTATTATCTTCCTTGGTTTGATGATCGATCGTAACACAAAAAGGCGTTCCAAGTGCATCCATCCTACGATATCGTTTTCCAATGGTATCTTTTTCCTCGTAAAAGCATTTAAAGCTCGCCTTGCAATCATTCATGATGTCTTTGGCAATTTCTGACAAACCATCTTTTTTAACCAGGGGCAATATTGCTAATTTAATCGGTGCAAGTTTTGGCGGGAATTTTAAAACTACGCGGCTGTCTTTCTTTTCTTCCGTACTTAAATCCTGCTCTTCATATGCTTCGCTCAATAAAAGCAAAACAGTTCTATCCAAACCAATGGAGGTTTCTACTACATAAGGAATGTAATTTCCATATGGCTTTCCGGTTTCCTCGTTAATATCATTATCAAAATATTGCAGCTTTTTTTTGCTGTATAACTGGTGTTGGGTAAGATCGAAATCGGTACGGGAATGAATGCCTTCCACTTCTTTAAAACCAATCGGGAACTCGTATTCGATATCACAAGCAGCATCCGCATAGTGCGCTAACTTAACATGATCGTGAAAGCGGTATTTATCTGCACTGATACCCAGGCTTAAATGCCAGTTCATGCGTTCTTGTTTCCAATGCTCATACCATTGTTTTTGTGTGCCGGGGCGTATGAAAAATTGCATTTCCATTTGCTCAAATTCACGCATTCGAAAAACAAACTGGCGGGCTACAATTTCATTTCGAAAGGCCTTCCCTATTTGTGCAATACCAAACGGAATTTTCATCCGTCCCGTTTTTTGCACATTTAAAAAGTTTACAAAAATGCCTTGAGCAGTTTCCGGACGCAAATAAATTTCGTTTGCATCTTCACTTACGCTGCCCATTTGGGTAGAAAACATAAGATTAAATTGACGCACATCAGTCCAATTGCAAGTACCGCTTACAGAACAATTTATTTTATATGTTTCGATTAATCTTTTTAAGCCAGCCAGGTCGTCTGCAGCAAGCAGGGTATCCATTTCTTTTAAAAGAATTTCAGCCTGCTCTTCGTGGCCTTCCTTTTCTAATTCCTCAGCCTTGGCTTCAATCAGGTGGTCTACGCGGTATCGTTTATTACTATCTCTATTATCGATCATAGGATCACTGAAATTATCTACGTGACCGCTTGCCTTCCAGGTGGTAGGGTGCATAAAAATGGCCGCATCAATACCAACAATGTTCTCGTTTAGCTGGGTCATACTTTTCCACCAATGATCTTTGATGTTTTTTTTAAGTTCACTTCCCCACTGCCCGTAATCGTACACCGCTGCTAAGCCATCGTAAATTTCGCTCGATGGAAAAATAAAGCCATACTCTTTACAATGGGATATAATTGCCTGAAACCTGTTGTTATCTGTTGCCATAATTGGCGGCAAAAATAAATACAAGTTTTTAGTTTGAGGTTTGTAGTTTCCTTTTGGTTCAGAAACCTGCAAAGGATGCTTAGAAAAACGATTGGAAAAATCAGCTACTTCTTGTCTTTACCGAAATCAGATAATTTACTTACGGCTGCAATTGCCATTGCCTGCATTAAATGCAACATGCCCAGAGGTGGTTTATCCTTATTAAATTGAGGCTTATCCTCTGGCATATTGTAAACCCTGGCTGAATTATTTTTAATTACATTATTGTTAGTGGGCAGGCTTGACAAACTGCCTTCTCTTTGGGATTTTTGTACCGAACCTTTCCCGGTTTCTACTTCTACATTTTTTACAGTGACGGCAAAATCACTGGGATGAATTTCGGTTCCAAACTTCACGGCATAAGCTTTTGTAAACTCGGCTCCCAAAAAAAGTATGATGGAAGAATAATAAACCCAAACGATTAAGATGACAAGTGAACCAGCAGCACCATAAGTACTGCCAACATCGCTTTTACTGATATAAAACGAAATAAGAAACTTACCGAGAACAAATAAAATAGCCGTTGCAACCGCGCCACCTATAACATCTTTCCATTTAATTTTTGCGTCGGGCAAAACTTTAAAGATGACAGCAAATAAACCACTCACAATTACCAGCGTCAGAATAAGGTTCACTATGTAAAAAACTAAAACTGCAACGTCGGGAAATAAATTTTGCAACCGTGTATTTAATGCATCGATAACTGTTGAAACGCCAAGGGAAACAAGAAGCAGAAAACCAAGACTGCCGATGATACCAAAAGAAAGCAACCGGTCTTTTACAATTTTCATTACCCCTAACCTGGGTTTCGCTTTTAAACCCCAAATCGTATTAATGCTGTCCTGTATTTCCGCAAAAACAGTGGTAGCACCTATTAATAAAGTAATGATTCCAATAACGGCCGACAAACCGCCTTTGTCTGCAAGTGTTGCATTCTTTACAATTTCCTGGATCTGTTTTGCAGATTCTGGTCCGACAAAAGCCCGCATTTGTGTATAAATAGAACCTTCAATGGCTTCCCTTCCAAAAAAAATGCTGCTTAAAAAAATTAGAACAATCAACAAGGGTCCTAGGGAAAAAACAGTGTAATAAGCCAGGGATGCACTTAATTTAGGAACCTTGTCTTCGCTAAAACCTTTAAACGAATCTTTTAATACCTGCCAGATACCTTTAAATGTGAGCCTGTGTGCCATAAAAACCTTTGCTGAAAGCTTGCAAAAAGGCGGCCATAGCACGTAATTACGTAACCTTTATTTTTTCATCAGTCATATCATTTTCTTCTTTCTTTTTTTCTTCCTGGTGTTTTAAAGTTCCTTTCCCTTCTTCTACTTCTATATTTTTTATCCAAACTGCGTACTGGCTTGGATGAATCCTGGAACCGTATTGTGCAGCAAAAACTTTTGTAAACTCCGCACCAAAGTATAAAATGATCGCAGAAAAATATACCCAAAGGAGCAATACCACTAATGCGCCTGCAGTTCCGTAAGTACTTCCAATATTGCTATTGCCAATGTAAAATGTGATACCAAATTTTCCAATCATGAATAATAATGCGGTTACAATTGAACCCACCATTACATCTCGCCATTTTATTTTAGCATCTGGCAATACTTTAAAAATTACGGCAAACAAAAAAGTAATGACCACCAATGTTAAAAGCAAATTGAAAAGGTAAATGACAATCACGGCAATTTCCGGAAACATAACGATAAGCCTGTCACTCAACGCTTCCAGCACACCATTAATGATCAATGAAACCAAAAGCAAAAAAGCAAGACCCACGACAACAGAGAAAGACAACAAACGATTTAATATCATTTTTAGCCAGCCTTTTTCGGGTTTCACTTTTAAGTTCCATATTGTATTGATGGAATCCTGGATTTCTGCAAACACAGTTGTTGCGCCAATGATCAAAGTAATAAAACCAACGGTAACTGTAAATGTGCTGCCACTAAGTGTTACATTTTTTATTATTTCCTGGATTTGTGCAGCTGCTTCGGAACCCACAATACCATTTATTTGCCCGTAAATAGTGCCTTCTATGGCTTCACGTCCCCAAAAAAGATCGGCGAAGAACATAATAACAATGAGCATGGGACCAATGGAAAAAATGGTGAAGTAGGCAAGAGAACCACTAAGTTTAATAACCTTATCGTCGCCAAACCCATTACCAGCATCTCTTATCAAATGCCAAACATCATTAAACCTGAATTTTTTTTTCATTGATACTATTTTATAGAAGTACGAAATCGAGATTGAACTACTTTAATTTTTCATTTTGCTTGTGCCGATCAATGTCCCGAACATTCTTTTTTTCAAAATTCTTTATCAAAGCCTGGTTTAAATCTACACCCGTTTGGTTAGCAATGCAGATAACCACCCAAAGTACATCGGCCAATTCATCACTCAAATCTTTTTCCTTATCAGATTCTTTAAATGACTGTTCACCGTATTTGCGGCTCATAATGCGGGCTACTTCTCCCACTTCTTCGGTCAATATGGCCATATTTGTCAGCTCGCTAAAATAACGGACACCAGTGGTTGTAATCCATCTATCTACTTTTTGCTGTGCTTCTTCTATGGTCATAATTTATTAATTTGTTTATAGTTCAATTTGATGTCCATTAAACCAGCAATTGATTGCCCTCTTTGCTTCATTAAAGAAGCTTTGTCCCCCATATAAAAACGGTCAATTGTGGTATGGAATATTTTTACCCAACGGTCTAAATGGGCTTTATTTATCGGCGATAACTGGTGGATGTGCCGATGTATTTCCATTACATTTTTGCGATAGGCATGCGTATTAAATAAAACGGATTCCCAAAAATCTGTAATCACCGGCAAGTGCGTGGTTAGATCCAGCGGAACAACTTCCGTAAAAAATCGGCCGATCAATTCGTCTTTAAATGCATGTTCATAAAAAGAAGACAAAATTTTTTCAATGTCGTTCCGGTCCTTTATATCGTTCAATTCACCCACAACATTATTTTTCTCTTCTTTCATCATTTTTAAATGCTTAGCGCTTCTTACTCTTTATTTTTTGAATCAATTACAATTGTTACCGGGCCGTCATTCAATAATTCCACTTTCATATCTGCACCAAAGATTCCGGTTTGTATTTTTTTCCCTGAATCTTTTTCTAATTGCGCAATCATTTTTTCATAAAGTGGAATAGCTATTTCGGGTTTACTGGCTTTTATATAACTGGGCCTGTTTCCTTTTTTTGTACTTGCATGCAAAGTAAATTGGCTAATTAATAATATATCACCACCAGCTTCCAGCACCGATCTGTTCATTACACCACCATCATCATTAAAGATGCGCAGGTTAACGATTTTGTTGCTTAGCCAGGAAATATCTTCTTCCGTATCCGCATCTTCAATGCCTAACAATACCAATATTCCAGGGCCAATTTTTCCTGAAACATCTCCTTCAATAGTTACGCTTGCTTTTGATACACGCTGAATAACAACCTTCATTGCCTAATTTTACCAGTTGCAAATATCGTTAAACACGCTATGATTAATGTTTCGTCAGAAATCAAATTACAAACTACACGCAGCGGTGGCAAAGGGGGCCAAAATGTAAACAAAGTAGAAACCGCTGTCATTGCCAGTTTTGATGTTTTCAATTCTCAAATTTTATCAGGTGAGCAAAAAAATATGATTGCGCAAAAACTGTCAAACCGGATAAATAAAGAAGGAAGCCTGCAAATTAAAGCGCAGGTATATCGAACGCAATTAGAGAACAAAGACGAAGCAATCAATAAAATAAATGAATTAATTACTACAGCTTTAAAAAAGAAAAAAGCAAGAATTGCAACAAAGCCCTCTAAAGGCGCTAAAGAAAAACGTTTAGAATCCAAGAAAAGATCATCTGAAATAAAAGAAGGACGAAGGAAATTAAAACCGGGACATCATCTTTAAACACATGCTTTTATTTTGAATAGAAGCATTTAGAAATTTTAAAATGTTGGTTTTTATAAAACAATACTATTCTAAAATAGATTGTACTTAAACAAAAGCACCAACTAAATTTGTTTTAAACTTTAGTGATTGAGTGGAATAAAAAAACTGGCAGGACAAACAGCTATTTATGGTCTAAGTACCATACTGGGTAGATTTTTAAATGTTTTTCTAACTTTTTGGCTAACCTATGTTTACGGTGCAGAGCAGTTTGCCATATTTTCTTTGGCTTATGCTTATGTCACTTTTCTTAATGTGATCTTTACCTACGGAATGGAAACTTCTTATTTCCGTTTTGTGCAAAATCCAATATATAAGGATGATGTGTATAGTACCTCCATGCTATCTATCATTTTTACTACCCTGATCTTTACTGGAGCCATGCTATTTTATTCTCCGCAAATTGCAAATATTTGGCGGGTACCAGAAAATATAGAATATGTAAAATGGTTTGCCTGGATCATTGCGCTTGATACTTTATCGGCTATACCTTTTGCACGTTTACGCCAGCAAGGCAGGCCAATAATGTATGCTGCCGCTAAAATTGCCAACATTGTAATTTATGTAGCACTTACCTACTTTTTTATAAAAATTTGTCCTGACCTGTTAAAGAAAAATAATGACAGTTTTATACTGCTTGTTTACGATCCTTCCATAGGAATTGGCTACACTTTTATAGCTAATCTTATTGCCAGTGCATTTACACTCCTGCTACTCGCCAAGGAGTTATTCAGCATTCAATTGCGGTTTAATTTTAAATTATGGAAAGAAATGATGATCTATTCCTGGCCCTTGTTGTTGGTAGGTTTAGGTGGAATGGTCAATGAAGTGATCAGCCGCATCATGCTTGACTACCGCCTTCCCTTCTCCTATGAAAAAAACAAAACAGAAGTTGGAATATTTAATTGATGACAGGCTCGCATAACATCCAGCCATTCTTGTCCTCCACATTTTCCTTTTGAGATCAATCTTCTAACGCGGTCGTTCAGTATTTCAGCTCCGGCACCTGGTAACGAATCGAGCCCGGCTTCCACAAGTGTTTTTAAAACTTCTGTATGGCTCAATCCTTCTAATTTTGCGATGTGGGCAATTTCTGGCGGACCTAATGAATGAAGCTTGAGTGCAGGATAGAGCTCTTTAAGTTTTTTAAACAAATCAGCGTAAAATTGCAAGCCGAGGTCTGGATGGTGTCCACCTTGAAGCAAGAGCTGATCTCCGCCAAACTGAAATGTTTCTTCAATTTTTTTCTTATACGTTTCTATATCTGTAATATAGCTATCTGCATGGCCGGGCCGTCTAAAGAAATTGCAGAATTTACAATTCGCAATGCATACATTAGTCGTATTCACATTTCTATCGATCTGCCATGTTACCTTTCCATGAGGAACTTGCTGTTTACGCAATTCATTTGCGGTATACATTAAGTCTGCAGTGCTTGCATTTTTGAAAAGGTAAACCCCTTCTTCAATAGTAAGAAAGTCGTAGGAGAGAGCTCTCTGCAACAGATTTTGAATATTCATCGATACAAAGATAAGGAGTGTTCTCGTCCTTTTTATAACTTATTGGACCAGGCCGTCAATTCTGGGTAAAATGTTCAGGGGCCGTAATAAACGATTAAAGGCACAAAGATTACAATCTTCATGCCTTTAATAATTACGTTATAAATAATAATGTATTATTTTCCTGCTGCTTTAGCATGATCTGCTAAAAACTGGGCCAGTCCGTTATCAGTTAATGGATGTTTTAATAATGCTGCAATTGCAGATAGGGGAGCAGTGATCACATCTGCACCGATTTTTGCGCAATTTACTATGTGCATTGGGTGGCGAACTGATGCTGCCAATATTTGCGTAGTATAACCATAGTTATCGTAAATCAGGCGGATGTCTTCGATAAGGGTTAGTCCATCAGTTGCAACATCATCCAGACGGCCGATAAATGGTGATACGTAAGTAGCGCCGGCTTTCGCTGCAAGCAAGGCCTGACCTGCTGAAAATACTAGGGTGCAATTGGTTTTAATTCCTTTTGATGTGAAATATTTAATCGCCTTTACACCATCTTTGATCATTGGAACCTTTACCACAATTCTCGGATGTAATTTAGCAAGAGCTTCGCCTTCGGCTATCATTTCGTCAACTGTAGTGGCAATTACTTCTGCACTTACATCTCCGTCAGTGATTTCACAAATTGCTTTATAATGATTGATAACGTTTTCATGACCGGTGATTCCTTCTTTAGCCATTAAGCTTGGGTTGGTAGTCACTCCATCTAAAACGCCCATGTCGTGAGCTTCCTTAATTTGAGCAAGATTGGCGGTATCGATAAAAAATTTCATATTGAGTATTAAGTTGTAAAATTGTCTGA
>JAKFCI010000449.1:0-5541 GCA_036676725.1 Chitinophagaceae bacterium | reverse complement strand
CCACAGGTTATAGAAACCAAAAAAGGCAACCAGGTTGGCAATGCAATTTTATACCTGATTCTTTGCGAAATGCTTGACCTGCCCATAAAAGCAATTGGCATTCCAAAGCAATTTGTTTTAGCCTATTTTAAACCCGGTTACAGCAGCGAAACAACAGAGCAACCGATAACCAAAATTGAATTTTTTATTGATCCAACAACGGGGCAGATATTTTCGCATAAAGACATGGAAGCTTACTTTAAAAGAATTGCTGTACCCCCGGTACATTCCTACTTTAAGCCACTGAATAATAAAAAAGTGATATTGAACTTGTTGGAGGAATTTGTGTTGTGTTTTGATAAAGAAAATACAGCCTATAAAAGAGAGGAAATTTTGCAACTCATTGCTTTACTTGATTAATTTTTTTTGTGCAAACCATTACCTGGAACGACTTTGAAAAAATAGACATTCGGTTGGGTACCATAATTAAAGCCGAAGAATTTATTGGTGCAAGAAAACGGGCTTATAAACTTGAAATCGATTTTGGAGAATTAGGCATAAAGCGTTCTTCTGCACAAATAACAAAGTATTATACAACAAACGAATTGATCAACCAGCAGGTAATTGCCGTTGTAAATTTTCCGCCAAAGCAAATAGGAAATTTTTTTAGTGAATGCCTGGTACTTGGCATATATGACGAAACAGGTGAGGTTATTTTATTGAAACCAGGTAAACAAGCCACCAATGGTTTAAAAATAGGATGATGGAAATATTTTCTACTTTATACTCCTCACCTATTGGTACATTAAAAATTCAATGTTCCCAATCGCATATTACCAGTGTATTGTTTTGTGATGAACCTGCAGATTTTAAAAACGAAGCACACCCTAATTTAGATATCTGTGTTGATCAATTAAAAGAATACTTCGCAGGAAAAAGAAAAGTGTTTGATCTTTCTTTAAACCAAAAGGGCACTTTATTTCAGCAAAAAGTATGGGACCTGTTATACCAAATTCCATATGGAAAAATAATCAGCTACCAGCAACTTTCAAAACAATATGGTGATGTAAAAGCAATCAGGGCTATTGCTTCAGCCAACGGCAAAAACAACTTACCTATAATAGTACCTTGCCACCGCGTAATTGGTTCCAACCAATCCTTAACCGGCTACTCTGGTGGTTTGTGGCGTAAACAATGGCTCCTGGAGCATGAAGCGAAATATTTTTCTGGTGTTCAGCAATTGTTTTGAATAATTGTTTACCCTTTGTTTGCATTTTTCGCCTTTTCTATATAATTGACATAAAGCAGTAATTTCACCCAGGTCATTTTTTAACAATCATGAAGATCTTTTCAGCAGAACAATTTCGGCGCTGGGATGCTTATACGATAAAGTACGAGCCCATTGATTCTATTGAATTGATGGAACGTGCTGCACTTGCCTGTACAAATTGGTTAACAACCAAAGGCTGGGAAGAAAAACCTTTTAAAATATTTTGTGGCAAAGGAAACAACGGCGGTGATGGATTAGCAATAGCACGCCAACTAATAGAGCGGGGTTATTATGTTGAAGTTTATATTTTAGAATTTGGCAAACAAGGTTCCGATGATTTTCAAAAAAATTTAGAGCGACTGCATTTAATATCAGACGAATTGCATTTTTTACAATCAAAACAAAATTTTCCTTTTTTACAACCATCTGATATAATCATTGATGCACTTTTTGGTACTGGTTTAAACAAACCTTTATATGGCTTAAGTAGCGAACTGGTAGATCATCTTAATACCTCAAATGCAAAAATTGTTTCTATCGATGTTCCAAGTGGTTTATTCACTGATCAAGCATCTTTAAATAATCCTATTATTAAAGCCGACTATACACTCACTTTTCAATCATTGAAGCAAGCTTTCCTGGTACAGGAAAATGCAATTTTTATTGGAGAAGTTGAAATTCTTGACATTCAATTACACCGGGAATTCTTAAAAACCGAACCATGCGAATTTGAATTAATTGAACCTGATTATATAAAAGAAATCTATCAGCCCCGTAATCGTTTTTCTCATAAAGGAAATTTCGGGCATGCTCTTTTAATAGCTGGTAGCTGGGGTAAAATGGGCGCAGCAATATTGGCTGCCAAAGCTTGCTTAAGATCTGGTGTTGGATTACTCACTTGCTACCTGCCTTCTTGCGGATACAGTATAATGCAAACTTCAGTTCCTGAAGCAATGACGTTAACGGATGATGATGCACTCAAGTTAAAATCGGTTCCCGGCAATTTAGAAAAATACAATGCAATAGGAATTGGTCCGGGTATTGGAACCGATGTCGAAACGCAAAAATTTTTATTGCAGCTGCTACAAAATTATAAATTACCAATGGTCCTGGATGCCGATGCCCTGAATTGTATTGGTTTGAATAAGGATGCATTAACTGAAATACCTCCATATTCTATTTTAACGCCGCATCCTAAAGAATTTGACAGGATGTTTGGTGAACACCAGTCTGATTTTAACCGTATAAAAACAGCGGTAAAATATGCTAAAGAGCTTCGTGTTACAATTCTAATAAAGGGTCATCATACCTTTATAGCAACACCTTTAGGCGCAAGTTATTTTAATAGCACGGGCAATGCAGGCATGGCTAAAGGAGGCAGTGGAGATGTTTTAACAGGCATATTAACATCCTTGCTGGCACAAGGTTACGACCCTGTTCATGCAGCAATTTTCGGCGTTTATCTTCATGGATTTGCCGGCGATCTTGCAATAAAAACTTTAAGTATGGAAGCTTTACTCCCCTCCGATCTTTTTTTATTTTTATCGGAAGCTTTTAAAGAAATAAAAAAATAATTCCGCTTACAAATTTTATTATTTGTTGCAAAATGCAGGAAAGAAAATCTTTTTATTTATTTACCAAATCGTCGGCTGTAAAAGCAAGTGGCAACAATGAACTGGCGCTTTTAATTACATAAACCGGCCCTTCTATCCCGCCAAGAATTAATTTAATAGGATGACCAATGCGACTTTCGAACTCTGATAAAGATTGCCTGCAAATACCACAAGGGGCAATTGGACGATCATTTTTTTGACCTTCACCTTTATAACTAATAGCCACAATTTCAATTGGCACTTTTGGAAAAATAGATGATACTGAAGCAAGCAAAACTCTTTCGGCGCATAACCCTACCGGGAAGGATGCATTCTCCTGGTTAGTTCCGGCAACAATTTCCCCGTTGGCCAATTTGGCTATTGCGCCAACCTGGAAGTGAGAATAAGGTGCATAAGCCTGCTCTGTAACTTCACGGGCTTCATTTAAAAGCCATTGGTCTTCTTCCGGCAATTCTTCAATACTATCGTAAGTTGTATAAGCGAATTCCAATTTTTTTTCTTGCATATAAATTTTATTCTAAAGACAACAATGCCTCCCCTCAAAGGTGGGAAGGCACTTAAAGATAATTGTTTATTTAACGATATTAAACAACCGGTTCCATCTTGGCCCACCATCCCAGCTAAACCAGATCATCCAGGCTTTACCAACCACCCGGTCTTCAGGTACAAAACCCCAAAAGCGTGAATCCTGCGACTCGTGGCGGTTATCACCCATCATCCAGTAATAATTCATTTTAAAAGTATAACTGGTAGCGGCTTTCCCGTTAATAAAGTAAACACCGTTTTGTTCATACAAATCATTCTTTTCGTAATTACGAATAGCTCTTTCATAAATTGAATAATTCTGCTTGTTCAATTCAATTGTACCCCCTTGCTTCGGAATTAAAATTGGTCCATAAAAATCAACCGTCCATTTATGTAAAGTGTCATAAGGAAAAAGCACCTGCCCCCAATAACGGGAATCAGTAGACGCCGGTTCTTCAAGCAGCGGTTTTGCATTAATGATCAAACCATCTTTTTGCATTTTACTTAACGCTTCCGCCGTTAACATCATTTCAAAAGTATTTTTGCCAGCAGCACTTATTTGGTTTGGATCGGTAATATCAATATTGTATTCATCTTTCATGACGTCCTCATCCAGTTGCTGTCCTTTTGTTTCAACGATGTAACGGATTTGCGAGTGCGGAGGTGGATCCATGAATTTTCCATTGATGTAAACCGAACCTCCTCTTACTTCCAATAAGTCACCTGCAACACCAACACAACGCTTAATATAGTTATCCGACTTATCAGCAGGATGTACCACGATTGGATATTCAGCAGGATTGGAAAGGATGTATTGCGACTGCATATCACCCGCTTTAGCTGCTCTTTTTACATCGTAATAAGGTCGCAAAGATTGAAAGCCTTCTGCATTAATAACGGTATCGCCTGCGGGAAAATTGAACACGACAACATCACCTCTTTTTACCGGAGAAGAAAACCAGCGTATGTATGAAAGCTGCAATGCTTTTGTATACGAGGTGCGGTTTGTACCTGGAATATAGTTATGTACAAATGGAATGGATAATGGTGTGTTAGGTATTCGGGGGCCGTAACTAAACTTGCTAACAAATAAAAAATCGTTGATCAATAAAGTTTTTTCCATTGAGCCCGAGGGAATAGTATAGGCTTCGAATACAAAAGTCCGGATCAAGGTGGCAGCTATAATGGCAAAAATGGCTGCATCAACCCACTCACGCCATCCTTGCTTTACATAACGCTTTGCACCTTCTGGTCCTATGTAGTGAATTTGTTTTGAGTAACCGAGGTAAGGAAAATAAATTGGTGCTAGTAAGGATGCAAGCGTATGCTCCCATAAACGAAAGCGACCAAACAATTTTACAAACTCAATAAAAATTCCGGGCGTAATAAACCAGCCAACAACCGGTATAAATTGCCAGAAAACCCAGTGTTTTGGGCGTTTAGCCAGTTCCTGCATTACCCATGTATTGTAAAAAGGAACGTAAGCTTTCCATGATGCAACGCCTGCTTTTTCAAACATTTTTGCCAGGCCAAAAGAAGGAAGAAAAACAAGAAGAAAGGAAATAAGATAAACGATGAAAATGTGTTCTAAAGGCATCAGGGGTTAGTTTTATAAAGCGGACAAATTTATTGTTTTATGAAAGGAATGTACACACACTAAAGCAAAGTTTTTGCTAAATAATACAATTGGTTATCTTGCCCGAAGTAAGATATGCAAAAGTTTACAATCAGGGATATTGAAAATATGTGTGGCATAAAAGCGCATACACTTCGCATTTGGGAACAACGCTACAATCTTGCGCCACCCAAAAGAAAAGAAAGTCAACATAGAACTTATGACAACGAAGATTTAAAAACATGGTTGCGTATTTCTTTTTTATACCATAGCGGGTGGAAAATTTCGAAGATCGCAGATCTTTCAGAACAACAAATTATTGAACAAGTAAACAGTGCAAAAATTGCAAGCGATAATTACGCAGTCTTTGTAATTCGCCTGATGGAAGCTGCAATCGATTTCAATGAACAAAAGTTTTCTGCCATCATTGATGATCTGGTTGAAAAAATTGGTTTTGAAAATTGCATTTCAAAAGTTTGTTATCCTTTTTTACAAAAAACGGGATTGTTGTGGATGACCAGTAATGTGATTCCGGCGCA
>JAKFCI010000448.1:0-20017 GCA_036676725.1 Chitinophagaceae bacterium | reverse complement strand
CAGTGGCAATTTCTTTGATCCATTCGGTGGCTTCCAAATTTATTTCTGTTCGATATCCTTTTGGCAGCGCTACTTGCAGTTCATTTAAATAATCAGTTAGTGCCTGGTTGGCGGGTTTAAATAATTCCGTAAAACCTTCATTATAATCAACAAACACCTCCATAAGTTCTTCTTCCATCACCACCCCGTGCACCGGGAAATTATCCAGCAACTCGTTGGATAAAATGCAACCGCTGATGGGAGGCATTTCACTGATGCTGTTATACCAGTTTACTTTTTCATCTAAAAGTGTTTGTTGAAAGGCCCTCATAGAGGAACTTCTTTCAATGATGCAATAGTTTATGCGTTCGTAAAAGGTGCTATTGTTTTGGAGATAAGCGAGAATATCGTGACAGAGTTTACCGGTTCCGGCACCATATTCCACAATAGTAAAATCCTTGCGGCCTAAAAGCACCCACATTTCTTCAAGCTGCCTTGCGATCATCGCACCAAAAGCTGGCGTTAGTTCGGGGCTGGTATAAAAATCACCCGTTTTCCCGATCCTGTTCGTTCCGTTGGCATAATATCCTTTACCCGGGTGGTACAAGGCCATCTCCATAAAATCGTGAAAAGAAATGGGTCCTTCCTCTTGTATTCTCTGTATGATGATGTCAGAAAGCTGCATGGCACTTTTATTGGCCATCACCTTGTGGTGGTGAAAGCAAAAATAAATTAAACGAAGGCCGCAGCAATACAGAAGGGGTTGTGATGCGTTTCCTTTAGTCATTGTACGAGCACCTTAGGTCAAATTTTTTTCAGTTCATCAACTTTATTGACAATCCATCCCTTTTCTTATTTGTGCACAGGAACACGTTATTTTTCTTTGTTTTTATGAAACCAATAATAATAGCGTTCCTCATCATCTGCCTTGCATCTTGCAAAAAAGATACAGACAACCTTACGCCAACTGTTCAAATGATTTACAAGGATTTATCCAGCAGGGTGGTGAATATTACTACTCCTGCCGGTATTGATATTGATGGTGACGGACCGTCGGATATCTGGTTTGAGATCTGGCATACGGATGACGATATTCTAAAAAAGGATGAACACGAGTTTATGATAAAACCGGGTGAAGGTGGCAAACTCCTGGTGAATGAACAGGAGACTTCTCCCATTCTAGCAAAAGGTGATGTTATAAAAGTGAACAGAAATGCAGGTTATGAATGGGAGGCAAATGCAACTATTGAACTGGCAACAAGAACCTTATACAGGAATGCAGCAGCACCCACCTGGGATGGAGCATGGAAGAATGTACAGCGAAAATATTTAGCGGTACAGGTTAATAAAAATGGATCTGTTTACAATGGCTGGATTGAGCTTTCTTTTGACACGGTCACAGAAAGCGTAAAACTGCACCGCTCCGGTATTAGTTTAGAAGCAGGTAAGGACATCGTGGCCGGGCAATGAATGATATTGATTACAAAAAAGAACAATAAAAAAGGCTGTCTCAAAAATTTAATTTTAAGACAGCCTTTCGATAAGAAGATTTTTACATTAAGTTAGGCCGGTCTTTTATAGCGTACCGGCGGTGCAGGTTCTTTTTTCAATTCTATTCCTTCTGTCTTTAGCAATTTCATAGCCTCTTGTACTGCTCTTTCAAGCTGAAGATCTTTTCCTTCAATGAGTGCTTTTGGGTCAAACATAACTTCTATGTCCGGGGCAATACCTTCTCCTTCCACGGCCCATTTGCCATCTGTATCAAAGAAACCACCGCGTGGTGCAACCATTCTTCCGCCATCAATAAACGGTGGTGTATCCCATGTGCCAACAAGTCCGCCCCAGGTACGTGTACCAACCAAAGGCCCGATCTTGTTTTTTCTGAACATGTACGGCAGCAAGTCACCACCTGACCCCGCATTTTCATTGATGATCATCACCTTTGGACCCCAAATGCCTGCCATAGGCGTGGTGGAAACCTTGTGACCTTCTACGCGGTTATTAAAATAACCGAGCAGTTTACGACCCATCACATCAATCATATAATCTGCTGCAGATCCGCCACCGTTATTCCTTTCGTCTATTATGGCGCCCTGTTTATCCTGTTGCGCAAAATAATACCGGTTAAAGGAAGTATAACCTGGATTACCGGTATTAGGCACATATACATAAGCCAGCTTTCCGCCAGATAATTCACTCACCTTTCTGCGGTTATCTTCTACCCAACCTCTTGACCGCAACCCGGCTTCAGAACTTACTGGTACAACTGTTATCAACCTCGATCCTTCCATGGATGGTTTGCTGTTTACCCGAATTTTAATCTGCCTGTTTGCCGTGCCTTCAAATAAACTATATAAGTTCATGTCAGCAGTTAATGAACGGCCATCTACCTCCATTAAATATTCTCCTTCCTTTACATTAATACCCGGTCCGCTTAAGGGAGAACGCAATTCCGGATTCCAGTTTTCACCGGTAAAAATTTTAGTGATCTTGAAGTAACCGTTGTCGGGTGAATAATTAGCACCCAGTAATCCAACAGGAATGGTTGGCACTTCCGGAAAATCTCCACCGGAAGTATAAGAATGTCCTACGGCAATCTCACCGCCTAAAATGTCTATAATGTAATTAAGGTCAGATCGGTGCTTAACATGGGCAAGCCAGGGTTTATACCAATCATACACCTTGTTCCAGGGAGCGCCGTGTGTATTATCTACATAAAGAAAATCACGCTGGTAGCGCCAGCCTTCTTTAAATATTTGTTCTGCTTCTTTTGAAGGATCCACATATACTCTCATTCCATCGGTTGGTAATTTGCCATCACCTGCTTTTGGTGGGGCAGCGATGGTGTTTACTATAAACCAGGATGGTCCGTTTTTATATAAAAGATTTTTACGGTCAAAGCTGGTAGTTGCGAAGGATACACTTTTCATAAACTCGACAGCCTTTCTATCCTTTATACTAAAACGATGAAGGATAAGCCCGGTTTCATTGGGAACTGTTTCTGTAATAAAAATATTCCCTTCAGGCCCTGCAACCAAGCCGTTATAATTACGTTGCGGCATGTTAACTGAAATAATACGCTGGTTAATACCATCAAAGTCAATTTTTACTTTTACACCGGTTGGTTTTGCCGACATTGATTTTACCGTGTCGCCTGTGTTTTTAGTGACCAGTACAGGTTTTTCCTCTGCAGGTTTTGATGGCTCTTCATCGCTTTTTGCTTCCAACGGGTTAGGCGAATCTTTTGCGAGGACAGCTACGTAAAGTGCACGGGTAACAGGGTAATTATAGCTGCTCATATCCAGCCAGCCTGTGCTCAACGCATAATCAGTACTGGCAAGAAAGTAAAGGTATTTACCGCTTTCATCCCACTGGGGGCTAATGGCATCTGAAAGGCCATCTGTGATTTGCGTACTTTTCTTTTCATCTACGTTATAAACTTTTACCGCCTTGTATTGATTATCCATTATCAGTACATAGGCAATCCATTTACTGTCTGGTGACCACACCGGGCTTAATGTTCTATTTGGATGTGCAAGTTTATCAGTGGCTACTAATGCCGGTTTTCCGCTGGCAAGGTCCAGGTTCCAAAGATTGTAATCTGTATCGGTGAAGGCGATATACTTTCCATCGGGCGACCATGTAGGGTAGTAATAATATTTTTTATTAGGAATGGCGTAAGCTTTTGGTGTGCCCATTCCGTCCTGGTTACCAACCATTAATTGGTATTCACCACTTGCATCAGAGAACCACGCAATTTTTTGTCCATCAGGCGACCAGGATGGGTACCGGTCTGCAGCAGATGTTGAGCGGGTAATGTTTCTCCAGTCGCCGTTTTCTTTGGGTACTGTAAAAACTTCGCCACGATATTCAAACAAAGCTCTTTTGCCCGTTGGAGAGAGACTGGCATTTGCCAAAGAGGTTGAAGTTATATTATTCCATCTTGGACGGCCCCAGTTAAGATCGCCGTTCACATTTATGGTTAAAGGTTTCGTTTTGCCGGTGGCGATTTCTAAACTATGCAAACGGGCGCCTTGCTCATAAACCAGTACACCGTTGCTTGCTGATAAATTCTTTACATCAAAATCTTTATGAAAAGTAAGTTGCTTCTGCACTTTTGTTTTAGGTTGGTAAGACCAAACATTGTTTGCAAAGTCTTGCTCCGAAAGAAAATACAAGATACCATTGTCCCAAACCGGTGCCGTATGTCTTTCTCTATCACCTTGTTTCGTTTTTATGGTTTCATGAGATTTCATATCAAAGATCCAAATAGGTTGTGCCTGGCCGCCGCGGTAATTTCTCCATTCCGGATCCCAAAACCTGTATGGCTGGTAGGCCATAAAATTACCATCATCACTCATGCTGCCGGTATATCCAAAAGGTAAAATCATGGTTTGGGGAGTGCCGCCTGCCGGCGCTACTGTATAAAACTTTGTATTAACAGTTGGTGCGCCCATCCTGTCAGAAGTAAAAATGATTGAACTCCCATTAGGTGTCCAACCTTGTACAATATCGGCGGATGGATGCCAGGTCAGTCGCTTGGGTTCACCACCGTTTATTGATACTACGTAAACATCGGTATTGCCATCATATTGGCCGGTAAATGCTACCCATTTCCCATCACCACTAATACGTGGGTTGTTCTCTGTGCCCACTGCACTTGTTAACCTTCTTGCATCACCTCCCTCAAGCGGTGTTACCCAAAGATCATCTCCATGAACAAATACAATATGTTGTTTGCTAACAGATGGCTGACGCAATAGCAATGTGCCTTGCGCTGATGATGCCAATGAAATAATTGTGGTACAAAAGAATAGCAGGAAGGTAAAGTGAGTGTTCTGTCTTCTCATGATGCAATGGTTTATTTTACTAATGTAGAGAAACAAAACCACCGGCAACAATTAAATCCATCAAATGAAACAATGTAGAATTTTTTTTGAAAAAATTTGCGCCTCATTAAACAAAAAAACCCTTGCATGGGCAAAGGCTTTTTTTATAATAAAAATTGAATGTTTATACAATATCCCACACTTCATTTCCGCGCAGTAATTTATTGAGGTCGGCACCTTTTTTTGCTTTCGCTTCTTCAAGCTGCATTGCCATCATGTCTTCGTAAGTCGGGCGGATGGCCTGGTAGAAAACGCCAAAAGGTCTTGGCAGGTGATGTTCTTCTTTTGGATTATCGAACATGCGGGTTAATATCTGCGCTTTGTAAATATCAGCTTCATCATGTATCCACAGGTCGTCTTTGCTGAAGCCACCACTATTCAGATCCACAACCTTCGGAACAAAACCATCAAGGCGAACGCCTTTATCCTGGTTGGCACCAAAAACCAGCGGTTGACCGTTTTCAAGAAAAAGAGCTTCATCTGCCTTGCTGCTTTTTTCTGTAAATATTTCAAAAGCACCATCATTAAAAATATTGCAGTTCTGGTAGATCTCCAGGAAGGATGTACCATGATGCGCATGTGCTCTTAACAACATAGCCTGCAAATGTTTTACATCGCGGTCCATGCTGCGTGCGACAAAAGTAGCATCGGCTCCAAGTACCAAAGCCAGCGGATTGAACGGGTGATCAATGCTGCCGTAAGGTGTAGATTTAGTGACCTTGTTTTCTTCGGATGTTGGTGAATATTGACCTTTGGTTAAACCGTAGATCTGGTTATTGAACAATAAAACATTTACATCAAAATTGCGGCGCATCAGGTGGATGGTGTGATTGCCGCCGATACTTAAACCATCACCGTCGCCGGTAACGATCCATACACTCAGGTCGGGGCGTGCTGCTTTTAACCCGCTGGCAACGGCAGTTGCCCTGCCATGAATGGAGTGCATCCCATAAACATTCATGTAGTAAGGAAACCGCGAGGAACAACCAATGCCCGAAATGATCGCAATATTTTCACGCGGAATGCCAAGTGTAGGCATTACTTTTTGTACTTGTGCTAGAATTGAATAGTCGCCACAACCGGGGCACCAACGTACTTCCTGGTCGGTAGCAAAATCTTTTGGTGTGAGCAGGGGTTTATTTATCGTTGCTGTTTCAACCATGGTTTAAATTTAATTCAATTATGAATTTGTTTGCTGCAATTCTTCCCAATATTCTGCAGCTCTCCTTGTGTGAGGAATTACTATGGTTCCGCCAACAATATTGGCCACAGCAAATATCTCGTACATTTCTTCTGTATTGATACCTAGTTCATGGCTTTTGCCCAAATGGTATTTAATGCAATCATCACAACGCAGTACCATGCTTGCCACAAGCCCCAGCATTTCTTTTGTCTTTTTATCCAAAGCGCCATCTTCGTAGGTATTGGTGTCTAAATTCCACAGCCGCTTCATTACAAGGTTGTTCTTGCTCAAAATCACTTCATTCATCTTTTCCCTGTAATCGTTAAACTCTGTTACCAAGCTCATGGTTCTATTTTTGTGTTTGCAAAGTTAGCAAACGACAGCAAGCTATATCACCTTGCGGCCATCTTATTGTTTAAACTTTAATTAAATTCGGCTCAAATTATATTGCAGATGAAAAAAACGGTTATTCTTTTATGTTTCGCAGCATTTGTTTCCTTGTCTTTTATAGCAATTGACAATAAACCAAGATTTAAAAATTTAAAGGTATTGCCTCGAGATATAAACAAGCACCAGTTGGATAGTGTAATGGATCATTTTACAGTGGCGCTCGGTGTTAAGTGTACTTTTTGCCACGTACGATTGAATGATGAACAAAAAAACTTTGACTTTGCTTCGGACGACAACAATCACAAAAAAATTGCCCGCAACATGATGCGGATGACCAATAAACTCAATAAAAAATATTTCGATATTAAAAACAGCAAGGCCATGGAGGCTGACCTGGAAGTAAGTTGTTTTACCTGTCATGGTGGAAAGGTGCACCCGGCAAAATTTCCTACACCGGTTGCAGACAGCACTAAAAAATAATAATTATGGAAGCACAGTACGATTTTGGAATGGTAGGATTAGGCGTAATGGGAAGTAACTTGTTGCTGAACCTTGCTGACCATGATTATGCTGTAATAGGCTTTGACTTAAAACCTGAAAGAGGGAAAGCCCTTGAGGCCGCAGCGAAAGAAGGAACCATTGTAAAAGGCGTTAATACAATTGAGGAAATGGTGCAGGGTTTGGTAAAGCCCCGCAAGATCATGATGCTGGTACCGGCCGGCAAACCTGTGGATAGCGTTATTGCAAACCTGTTGCCTCATTTAGAAAAAGGCGATATCGTTATTGATGGCGGTAATTCGTTTTACAAGGACACTTTGCAACGCATTGATTATTTACAGGAAAAAGGAATTCATTTTTTTGGAATGGGTGTTTCCGGTGGCGAAATGGGCGCAAGGATTGGCCCAAGTATGATGCCCGGTGGCGATAAAGAAGCATACAAATACCTGCAGCCTTTGTTGGAAGCAATTGCCGCGCAAGCAAAAGATGGCGAACCTTGCGTTGCTTACATGGGCAATGGTGCTGCAGGACATTATGTAAAAATGGTGCATAACGGCATTGAGTATGCGCTGATGCAAATGATCTCCGAAGTATACGACCTGTTAAAACGCGGTGGCGGTTTTACAAATGCAGAATTGAATGTCATTTTCAATGAATGGAATGAAGGTCCTTTAAAGTCATTTTTAATAAAGATCACGGCCGATATTTTTAGAACATCTGATTCCGAAACCCCGGTAAAAGAAGATTTTTTAATCGATCATATTTTAGACCAGGCCGGTTCAAAAGGCACGGGCAAATGGACATCGCAGGAAGCAATGAATTTGCCTGTACCCGTTCCAACCATTGATGCGGCAGTTGCAGCACGTACCATTTCAGTATTTAAAGAAAGCAGGATTGCGGCCGCAAAATTGTACAAACCATTAATAACGCCCATTCCACTAAGCAAAAAAGAACTGGTTCAGCAAGCAGAAAGGGCCCTTGAATTTTGTTACGTGATGGCTTATGCACAAGGCTTGCACCAATTGTCAAAAGCATCGGTGGAGTTAGGAATGAATATTCCGGTTACAGATGTAATCAAGGTTTGGCGGCAAGGATGCATTATTCGTTCGGCCATGCTGGAAAATTTTTACCTCGCTTATCAAAAACAAAATCACCTGCAAAATTTATTGCTGGATGCAAGCATAGCTGAATTGGTTAAACCAACACATGCGAACATGAAAGCAATTGCTGTGTGTGCCATCAATGCGGGTGTTGCCATACCCGGCATGATGAGTGCGCTGGCTTATTTTGAAGGATTGTGCAGCGAAAGAATGCCAACCAATTTAATACAGGCACAACGTGATTATTTTGGAGCACATACTTACCAACGTATCGACAAAGAAGGCGTATTTCATACCGAATGGACCGCTGACGTGGAACTATAAAGCAACCGTATACTTATTAACTATTCGGGTCGATCGTAAACTTTGAAATCCGAATCTTAAACGATTCAATTTATAAATAAATTCATGGCAAATAATAGCAGGAAACCAACGATCATTTACATATTTGGCGGTAGCGGCGACCTGACACAACGTAAGTTGATACCTGCGCTTTATAATCTTTATCTCGATAATTATTTGCCGGAACAATTTCAAATCATTGGTGTGGGTCGGAATGTTTTTGCGGATAAAGATTACCGTGCTCATTTAAAAAAAGGAGCGCAACAATTTTCGCGTCGCAAGCCTGCGGTAAAAGAAGGTTGGAATAAATTTATCGGGAAAGTAACCTACGCAAAATATGACCTTACTGCAGAAAGGGCCTATACCTCTATTGCTAAAAATATAAAGCAGGTAGAAAAAGAATGGGGTGAAAAGTCCAACGTAATTTATTACATGTCTGTTGCGCCGCAACTAGCGCCCACGATTGCCGAAAACCTGCACGCTGCAAAGCTTTGTTCCGACCCGGAGCGTCATCGCATGGTATTTGAAAAACCTTTTGGCCACGATTTAAAAAGTGCTGCTGAATTAAATTTGTTATTGTGCAAAATGTTTAAGGAGCGACAGATCTACCGCATAGATCATTACCTCGGCAAAGAAACAGTACAGAATATTTTGGCTTTTCGTTTTGCCAATGCCTTATTCGAGCCCATTTGGAACAATCATTATATTGATCATGTACAAATAACAGCCGCAGAAAGTATTGGTGTTGAAAACCGTGGCGGTTATTATGAAGGTTCGGGTGCTTTACGCGACATGGTACAAAACCATATTCTTCAAATGCTTTGTATGATTGCAATGGAAGCGCCTGTTTCTTTTGAAGCAGATGAAATACGCAATAAGAAACTGGATGTGCTCAATGCTATTCGAAGGTTTAAAAAAGAAGACGTGCATCCAAATGCGGTACGCGGTCAATATAGCAGTGGCTGGAATGAAGGGAAGAAGTTACCCGGCTACCGCCAGGAAAAAGGTGTTGATGAAAATTCTACTGTAGAAACATTTGCTGCTGTAAAATTTTTAGTTGACAACTGGCGGTGGAAAGATGTTCCGTTTTATGTGCGCACCGGAAAAGCGCTGGCGGAAAAAGAAACATTGATTGTTATTCAATTTAAACCGGCGCCTCATTATGCTTTTCCAGACGAAGCGGCCGATACATGGCGGGCAAATCGTTTAACCATAAGCGTTTCACCAAGTATGGATATTCGTATGCGGTTTCAATCTAAAAAACCAGGGCCGGACATGATGCTGCAACCTGTTGAAATGACTTTCAATTATGCCATGCCTGATAACCACCCCGAAGCTTATGAAACCTTGCTGGAAGATGTTATTGAAGGCAACCCTACTTTGTTTATGCGTGGTGACCAGGTAGAAGCCGCCTGGGGAATAATTAATCCTATTTTAGAACTTTGGCAAATAAAAGCACCGGTTGATATTCCGAATTACGAGCCTGGTTCATGGGGCCCGGAAGATGCAGAATCGCTTATAGCACGAGATGGAAGGAATTGGGTTTCACTACCCAATGATTAGTAAACATTCTTAACATAATTGACTTTCTATATTTTCTTTTTTCAACATTGCGCTGCAATTTTTACCCGGTGGCTTTTCCAAAAATTTATCTTCCTTAAATTTTAGTAGTTTCATTCAGGCACGTTTTTTTATACTTTATTATTCAAAATAACAAACTATGCGTTGGAAAGGTGGCAGACAAAGTACTAATGTAGATGATCGTCGTGGCATGTCCGGCGGACAAGTTGCTGTTGGTGGCGGTATCATTGGTGTTATAGCGTTAGTACTAAATTTTTTATTGGGTGGAGATGTAGATCCATCGCAACTGCCACAAATGCCCGGCATTGAAAATAGCCGCCAGCTTAGCCCCGAAGAAGAAGCAGCCGACGAAGAAAGAGCCGGTTTTGTTAAAACAGTTTTAGGTCATACTGAAGATGTGTGGAGCGAAATTTTTCAAAAATCCGGTGAAAACTATCCTGCGCCTACTCTTGTACTTTTCCGCGATGCGGTACAATCTGGTTGTGGGAATGCAAGTGCGTCTTCCGGGCCATTTTATTGTCCTGCAGATCAAAAATTATATATCGACCTGGCTTTTTATAATGACCTGCAAAACCGTTTTGGTGCACCTGGTGATTTTGCGATGGCTTATGTTGTGGCACACGAGGTGGGCCATCATATTCAAACCCTGATGGGCACATCTGAAAAAATGGCAAAGATGCGGGGGCAAGTAAGCCAGGAAGAATACAACCAATATTCTGTGCGTATGGAATTGCAGGCCGACTTTTTAGCCGGCGTATGGGCGCATTATATGAAAGGTAAAACCATAAACGGTCAGCCTGTTTTAGAAGAAGGCGATTTTGAAGAAGCACTGAATGCGGCAAATGCAATTGGCGATGACCGCTTAACCAAAGGTCGCGTTTCACCCGAATCCTTTACCCATGGTACTTCTGCGCAAAGAATGTACTGGTTTAAAAAAGGATACGAAACCGGCGACATAAACCAGGGTGATACTTTTAATGCACCCGAATTAAATTAGTTTTCCGGCGACATTGCTACTATGAAGCTTTGCTTGCGACGCTCCGTTCAGGAACATAATTACAATCAACAATTTTTGCATGAAATTGGTTATGGGCACTTTCCTTTGCCTTTTTCCGTGCGGTAATAATGCCGGCTAAGCCAGGAACGGTGCAAAGAATCCCACGGGCTTGGGTGATCAAGTGCTGTAAGTCCTACGACAAGTGCGCCGAAAGTTGCGGCTTCAATTTCACGTTCAGCAGCGTTCATATTTTCAGGCATTTCAGCAGTAATATAATCCAGGAAAAAAGCCTTATTAATGCAGGGCAAATTCGATATGGCTTCCAACACAACTTTTGATGTGTGCAGGTGGTCCTCATGGTCACCAATATTTCTTTTTGTATCGGGATCCGCAATGTTTACCCAAACCGATGTGCTTTTACCGCGTTCATAATCAATCAATGCACGCAGCGTCGCTTTCAAATCCTGCCAGTCGCGGTAACCTGTTGAACTGTCTATGGTTGTTAAAGTGGCAATCTTTCCATCGCTTAAAAGTTTTAATGTCTGTGACCCGGTAGAAGGATACCCGGTGCCTTTGGGGTTGCCATCAGGCAAACGCAGGAAGTAACTAACAGTATTTCCGTACACCCATTTGGTAATTGAATGTCCTTTAAATGAAGATGAAGTGTTGATTGGATCGACTTGTGGATACTTTGCATCGGCTATAAACTTAACCGATTGTTTCGCACCGTTTTCTCTTGCAAGGTAATAAGGCTGCGAACGTCCGCCTCTTCCAAGCCCAGCTCCCGCATCGCCTGATGTCAGGTAAACAAACACCACTTTAGTGGAAGGCCGGTGCACATCATGGTAGGCATTAGGATTCATAAATAACTGCCAGTCATCTTCATGTGCGCCAAAATAAAAGGCAACCGTATCCTGGGCTTTTGCAACTTGCTGAAAACATCCCACCCAAATAAACAGCAGGGTGCAAATCAAAGGTTTATATGCTGATCCTTTTTGTCCGTTTTTGTTGGTTAAGCAACTAATCAAAACATCCATTTTCGAAATACAATTTGAGGGTGTAACTAGGCCAAATTCTTTCATAGTTCCTGCATTTTAGATTAAAAATGGACAAACATGTTCAAGATAACATTTAATGGTTCGTATTTTAATCTATTAAAAAATTACAACCATATAAAAATTTTTTAAACTACGTTTAAAAACCAATAATCTAGGAAAACATTTACCATTGCTAAATAGCGATAAAATGCTGAACGGAGCGCCGCAACAGAAGCTGCAACAGGGCTTTAACAGCTGGTTACCAAAAAAATATTTCTACTCCAACCAAAAATCTGCATTTCGGCCTTACCTTCGCCGTCCTTTCACAAAAAACCAACGGGTGTGGTGACCTGTGGTAACTGAAACAAGTTCCGTTCTCCCGGGATGAATTAGTAACGTGAAAAAACTTAATTAAAAATGAAACGTACATTCCAGCCGCATAATAAACGTCGTAAAACAGTACACGGATTTCGTAAGCGCATGCAATCAGCAAATGGCCGAAAAGTGTTAGCAAGCCGCCGTGCGAAAGGTCGTCATAAGCTGACTGTTTCGAGCGAAGCCAAACTGAAATAATCTTCGGTTAGCAAGCACAACTTATTGAGCCCCTGTCCTGCGCTTGTCGTTTTTCGATAAACTCAGGATTCGGGGCTTTTTCGTTTATTTGATAAAAAAGGACCATTAAACAGTTTTCCCTCAATAAAACCCAAAGGCTTAAAAAGCGGAAAACCATTGAACACCTGTTCCAGGCGGGACGCTCATTTTCTTATTTTCCCTTCAAGGTTTTTTACTTTTTAGAAGAAAATACATCCGAAAATATCAACGCCCCATTATTATTTGGCGCAGGTGCCAGCAAGCGTAATTTTAAAAAAGCCGTAGATAGAAACCGTATAAAGCGGCTTATTAGGGAAGCATACCGAACGCAAAAACTTCCGCTGCAGCAATTAATAACAGAACAGAAACAGGGTTGCCTGCAGATTTTCATCATCTTTACAGGTAAGGAATTGCCACTTTTTGACCTTGTAAAAAGCAAAGTGGCTGAAGTACTGAAACGCCTGGAAAAAGAAATGGCGAAAAAACCATGAGACAATTATTTTATATACTGGGATTGCCGTTCATCTGGCTGATCATGATCTACAGGAAGTTTATTTCCCCCATGTTGCCGCCTAGCTGCCGTTATACACCAACCTGTTCGCAATATGGTTTAAAAGCTTTCCAAAAATATGGGCTCTTTAAGGGCTTTTGGTTAACGGCAAAACGTGTGGCCCGTTGTCATCCCTGGGGCGGCCATGGTTATGACCCACTTCCATAAAAAAGTATCTTACTAAATAAAAACCCCGGTTAATTAAGTAACCGGGGCTTTTTTATCGAAAGGTTTAATCGCTTATTTTCCTGCGTTCTCGAAACGCTCGTTTACTTTGGTCCAGTTTACAATATTCCAAAAAGCAGCCAGGTACTCCGGGCGACGATTTTGGTATTTTAAATAATAAGCATGTTCCCAAACATCGCAACCTAAAATTGGTGTGCCTTTTACTTCGGCTACATCCATTAGGGGATTGTCCTGGTTCGGTGTTGAACTCACTTCTAATTTGCCATCTTTTACCAGCAGCCATGCCCAGCCGCTGCCAAAACGTGTTGTACCTGCCGTATTGAATTTTTCTTTAAAAGCATCGAAAGAACCAAAGGCTTCTTTGATGGCATCTGCAACTTTACCGGTTGGTTGTCCGCCAGCATTGGGTGCTAAAATTTCCCAGAAAAAACTGTGGTTCCAGTGACCGCCACCGTTATTGCGGACAGCGGGTGAAATGCTGCCTGCATTGCGAATTAATTCTTCAAGGCTTTTGTTTTCGTGTTCGGTACCTGCAATGGCTTTATTTAAATTATCTACATATGCCTGGTGGTGTTTGCCGTGGTGAATTTCCATGGTCCTTGTGTCGATATGTGGCTCCAGTGCATCAGGTGCGTAAGGTAATGGGGGAAGGGTGAATGCCATAATTTTTAAATTTTTGATTTAGAATTATAAATTGGTCTGTCGTTTCTTATGCCTACAAATTTATTAAGCTTATTCTGAATGCCCACAGTATAAATTAATTGTTTTCGCTTTGCGTAAAGATATTTTTTAAGGTTCCCACGTTGAACAATTGTTGCAGAGATTGATTTTCTTTTTGCGCTTATGCCTAAGAGTTGAATGCTAAGGCAAACATTTACCAGGCTCGAAGCAGGGCTTTATGAATAGTTGTTCCAAAAGCTAGTAGTTGGAGAAAGGAACAATTTGAAAAAGAATACGTTGGCTATAAATGTTTTTTATAAACGTTTGAGTGCAAAAAAATCTTTCATCAACTGGCTGCATTCATTTTTTAGCAAGCCACCTTGAACAATTGTTTTTGGATGAAAAGGAGAGACTGCACCTGTAATTCTTCTATGCCCGTTTTTTTCATCATCAGCGCCATAAATTACTTTTCCGATTTTGCTCCAATACAGACCACCTGCGCACATCACGCAAGGTTCCACCGTAACATATAAAGTTGCATCCGGTAAATATTTACTTCCCAAATAACTGAATGCAGATGTAAGTGCAATGATCTCGGCATGTGCCGTACAATCATTTAATTTTTCCACCTGGTTATATCCTCTTGCTATGATCTTGTTATTCAAAACCACCACGGCTCCAACTGGTACTTCATCTTCATCAAAAGCTTTTTGTGCCTGTTGCAAGGCTTGCCTCATAAAATATTCGTCGTCCATTGCCTGCAAAGATAACCAGCGATCGTCATCACTTTTTTGCAGGCTGCTTTTTCAAACTTTTGTTTTCCTTCGTAATTTGTAATATGAATTTTTCCATTCGTGAGGCCACAAAAGAGGATGGTGTTTTAATTGCCGACATTAGCCGGCAAACCTTTTACGCCACGTTTGCCGCCGATAATACGAAGGAAGACATGGAAAAATTTATGCAGGAACAGTTTACCAGGGGCAAGCTGATAATTGAAGTGGGAAGCCCGGGTAATTATTTTTTTATTGCCAGTTTAAATAATGAAGTGGCGGGTTATGTAAAATTGCGGGAAGGAAAAGATCCTTCAACCTTGAATAAACGACCGGCTTTGGAAATTGCCCGGTTGTACGCGATGCCCAATATGATAGGAAAAGGCGTTGGTAAACTGCTGATGCAAAAAAGTATTGATGTAGCAAAAGAAAAAAGCAAAGAACTTGTTTGGTTGGGGGTATGGGAAAAAAATCAGCGTGCAATAGAGTTTTATCATAAATGGGGATTTGAAAAATTTGATGAGCAGGATTTTTTGTTGGGAAATGATGTGCAAAGGGATTGGTTGATGAAAAAGGAACTTTAGAATAAAGGCCGTGGCAAAATAATTGCACAACAATTAGCAAATGAAATTTATGAAAAGGTTGATGACAGCAATGGCGCTTAGTTTTGGCTTAATTAGTTGTGGCGGCGCAAACGATGGAAACCCGAATACTGATACAACAACGACAATGCCTGTTGATACTGCTGTAATGAACAGTAATGCAGGTGATACGGCAACACAAATCAACACCAATACAGGCACTTATTCAACTGATACAGGCAATAACAAAAAAACAGATGTTCGTTCTTCTTCATCTGCATATCCTGATGGTCAAGGCAAAAAAACCAGCAAAGATTCTGCAAGACAATAATTGAAGGTCTGTTTTTTGCTTTTGTTTTTACATGCGGATTCTTTGGAAGTATTTAAAACCCCAAAAAAAACTCGTCTTTTTTTCATTACTTCTTGCGGCAATTGCTCAATTGCTAGGTTTGATTGATCCCATCATCTTCGGTAAGATCATAGATGATTATGCAACCAACCCGGGCAACCGGCCGCAAAAAGAATTGATTAATGGTGTATTAATGTGGTTGGGCATTGCCATTGCCATTGCATTATTAGCACGTTTAATTAAAGCCTTCCAGGAATATATTACCCGCTTGGCCGTTCAAAAATTTGGAATGCAAATTTTTAACGACGGGTTAAAACAAACCCTCCGGTTGTCTTTCCAGGAGTTTGAAGAAAGTCGAAGCGGCGAAACCTTAAGCATTCTTCAAAAGGTGCGCAACGATACAGAGCGCTTTACAAATTCATTTATCAATATTTTATTTTCCTCTGTTGTCGGTATCGGTTTTTTAACCTGGTATTCGATTACAAAAAACTGGATGCTAATACCGGTCTTTTTAATTGGGATTCTTTTACTTGGATCACTTACTGGTTTACTTTCAAAAAAAATAAAAACCGTTCAGCGTTCCATCAACAGGGAAACAAATAAAATGGCAGGTGTAATAACCGAAAGCCTGCGCAACATTGAATTGGTAAAGAGTCTTGGACTTACGTTCCCCGAAATAAGAAGGCTGAGAGAACAGACTCAAAAAATATTTGACCTCGAGATGTATAAAGTAAAAAAGGTGCGTACGCTATCATTTTTACAAGGTTCTACGTTGAATATTTTAAAACAATCCATCCTATTTATTTTGCTTTGGCTGATATTTCGAAATGAACTTTCTACCGGCGAACTGATCTCCATGCAATTTATTTCGACTTCTATTTTTGGTCCTTTGCAAGATCTTGGCAATATTATTTTGCAATACCGCGAAGTAGAAGCTTCTATTGCAAATTTTGATACTTTAATGCACAAGCCCATTGAAGTGCGTCCCGAAAACCCGGTGGAGATTGGCGATTTAAATGACCTGGCTTTTGAGCATGTCGTTTTTCATCATAAAACTGCTGCACATAATGCAATTGACGATCTGTCTTTTCATGTAAAAACGGGCGAGACAATTGCTTTTGTGGGTCCGTCAGGTTCAGGTAAATCAACCCTTGTTAAATTATTGGTGGGTTTGTATAAACCTGTTAGCGGCGACATTTTATTTAACGGTGAATATTCCACCGACATTAGGTATAATGCTTTGCGCAGGCAAATAGGTTTTGTTACGCAGGACACTCAATTATTCGCTGGAACAATTAAAGAAAACCTGTTGTTTGTAAAAGCCGATGCAACCGATGAAGAAGTACTTGAAGCATTAAGAAAAGCTGCTTGTATGGGTTTGGTGCAACGTACAGAAAAAGGCATAAATACAATTTTGGGTGAAGGAGGAATGAAGCTTTCTGGTGGCGAAAAACAACGTATTTCAATTGCCCGTGCTTTGTTGCGCCATCCAAGGTTGCTGATTTTTGATGAAGCAACATCGGCACTTGATTCTTTAACAGAAGAAGACATTACAAACACCATTCGCGATATTTCTTCCCGGAGGGAACAAATAACCATTCTTATTGCACACAGGCTTTCAACAATCATGCACGCAGATGTTATTTATGTTTTGGAGCGAGGCAAGATAGTAGAAACCGGTAACCATGCTAATTTATTGCAACAGAAAGGATTATATTATGCCATGTGGCGCCAGCAAGTAGGTGAACGCCGCGAAAAAATTACCAAGGAACCCGTGGCAATGGATGATGAGGATTTATGAACTATATTGAAGATGCAAATGAAAATTGTAAGAAAGCAATTCCCGCATAATTATTGTTATGTGAGATAAAAAATTTAACCTACCGTTCTTATGGCAGACTGGAGACAAGAATTAGATGATCTTTTAAAGCATGAAGGGTTTGAAAAAAAAGCCCCTGAACTTTCATTAGAGGATCAAACATCAATACAGGAGTTTTTAGATAATATTGGTAAGCCTGCATTTGAAAACATTTGCGATCAACTGAATTCCTTTCAAAATGTAAAGGGTGAAGTAATGCCTTCAAAAAAATTACCCAATTCAAAAATAGAAGGTTTTGAATTATCTGTTTTTAAAATGGGGCAGCCAAAACTTACTTACCGCTTGCATTTTGTAAAAAAAGAAAAGAGCATTTACCTGGCTGGCGAGTCGAGCACGCCAAATATTTACGGAGAGAATACAAGATTCCAGGCAAGTAATTTAGATCGTCCGCTTGCGGGCACAACCGAAGATGACCTGGCAGCCGATTTCTTTTCTATATTGAAATCAAAATTTTGAGCAAGCAGCAATTAAAATTTTACCTGTAAACCCAAGCCTACGATCGATTTAATTTGTGTACCAGCGGATGTTCCATTATCTCCAAACAGGCGCACATCATCATCGTAAATAATATCTACATTCCAACTGGCAGAAAGCACCCTGGATAATTTTGCAGCCAGTACATTGGTCATAAAAACATCAATGTTTTGCGGGTTGTTTTTGTAATTTGAAAACAGGTCCAGCCTTCCTTTGTAGGAAAGACTTTTATTAAATTCTTTTAAGTAATTGGCCGAAACAAAAGCACCGAATTCTGATTTAATGTTTTCGCCAGGCGTTACGCCGTATAAGCCTTTTGCAGCAAGTGAATCATCTTTTACAATGATCCAGCGTGCCGTTACTGGAGATAAGAACAATGAAAAGTTAGCATTTGGCTTATAATCCATACCAATGCTTGTAAGTACATATGCAGGCGCCAAAAAATTGGAGGTTAATATTTTTTGGTTGTCGGGATAATTATATCCTTTTAATAATTGCGTACGAAAATTCGCAAGGGCTGCAACATTCCATTTAGAGGAAATGGCACGTCCGTATTTAGACAGAAGGTCAATGCGGTCATCATTCTTACGGCTACCTAAACTGGTTGTTTTTACATAACCGAAATTAAAATCAAATGTATTGTCCCAACTGTGTTTATCTTTTTTATAAAACGCAAAAAGGTTTAGTAGCGAATTGATGGAAAGCGCAAATTCATCGCCACCCGCAGCCCAGTTGCTAAGCGAACTTTGCGACAGGTTAATATTGTATAAACCACCTTTTTTCCATATTTGTTGAACTGTGTCGGCCCCATCTTTCTTCACATTTCTTGCTGCATCAATACTTAATTTCTTTACCGTTTCATCTTGCGCAAATGCTACAAAAGGGACAAAAATTAAAAGATACAAAAACAGTTTTCTCATGCACTAATTTTGGTAAATATATAACCTCCGTCAAATAGCGATGATGCCAAAAGAAAATGCTCCTGTACATTAATACAGGAGCAGGACAAAAAATTTTATTAATTGCAGCAATCAGTACCGCAACACTCTTTAGGTTTTTCGGCGAACACAGTAATGCTATAAATACCAGTTCCTGATTGTTTAAAAGAATAGAGCCCTTCTTCCGATAAGTAATTTTTCAAGATATCATCAGGGATGATGATGGCTTTTTCTTTTTGAATCGTAACATTTTTAAAACCGTTGTTTTCTATTAATTGCAGGTAATCATTTTTTTGAATGGCACCTGCTACGCAACCTGCATACATTTCTGCTGCATTTTGAATAGGTGCTGGAAGTTCACCCACTAAAACAATATCAGAAATACTAAAGTGGCCGCCGGGCTTCAATACCCGAAAAATTTCTTTAAATACTTCATCTTTATTTGGAACCAGGTTCAAAACACAATTGCTTACAACTACATCAGCGGTATTTGCAGTAACCGGCAGTTTTTCAATATCACCTTGCCTGAATTCTACATTCTGAAATCCTCTTACTTCTGCGTTTTTTCTTGCTTTTTCCAACATAGGCAAAGCAAAGTCGACACCAATTACTTTTCCTGTTTCGCCAGTTTCATGCCTGGCAACAAAGGCATCGTTTCCGGCACCACTTCCAAGATCAACGACAACATCACCTTGCTTAATTTTTGCAAATTGTGTTGGTAAACCGCAACCAAGTCCCAGGTCCGCATCTGGATTATAACCATTCAAATGGGAATAATCATCCGTCATTATGTTGTACACCTCGGTACTGCAGCCACCTGTACCGCAACAAGAGGATGCATTTGTTTCTCTATCCTGCAAAGCAATTTCAGAGTATTTCTGTTTAACCAGTTCTTTTACATTGTTCGTTTGCATTGTTTTGTTTTTTATTGTTATCGTAATATGACGATTGTTTTGGGCAAAAAAATTTGTGGTTAGAATTGATTTATTTTAAAATTTAATTACCCAATAATTATATCGCAATATTACGATTAATCTTTTAAA
>JAKFCI010000447.1:0-4205 GCA_036676725.1 Chitinophagaceae bacterium | reverse complement strand
GGAGAGATGTCTTCAACAGGAAAATCAGTGCCTAGCGGAAGCCAGCCATTTTGTTGTAATAATTGTTTGTAAGCATAAGCACCTTTTTCTCTTTCCTTACCCAGCCGATCGCCAGCCCAATACATGTCAGATGTGGCATGCGTTGGTTGAACGGAAGGAATAATAGAATAGGCACCAAAAAGTTTAAAATCGTTTTCGTTTACAACCTGTGCATGTTCAATGCGCCAACGGAGGTCGTTTTTGCCTTTTAAATATTTTGCGTAAATATTTAAAATAGCCCTGTTGCCTGAATCGCCAATTGCATGCGTGTTCATTTGAAAACCTTTGTCGATAAGAATGCTTGCAACAGAATCAAAATGCTTTGCATCACTCAATAAAAAGCCACCCCAGCCCGGCATATCAGTATAAGGTTGCAAAAGTGATGCACCTCTTGAACCAAGTGCTCCATCTGCATAAACTTTAAAGGAACGCACATTTAAACGATCTGTTTTAATAGCACCTTTTTCAAATAAGAAATCATAGTTTTCTTTTGCATCACTTAACATAACATAGAGGCGCATTTTTAGTGCACCTTGCTTTTGCAACGAGTCAATGGTAAGTACATTTTTAAAATTTAAACCGCAATCATCGACAGTGGTAAGACCTACAGCAAAACAATTTTTTTGCGCAAGGTCCAATGCGGTTTTTATTTGGGCTGGTGTCGCCTCCGGAATTTTTTGCGAAATAAGATCAACGGCATTGTCAATTAATAAGCCAGTGAGTTTCCCTTGCTTAACTTCTATTTGGCCGCCGGTTAATTTTTGTCCGGGTTTTATGCCTGCAAGGTTTAATGCAGTTTGATTAACAATTGCTGCATGTCCATCAACACGGGTTAATATTACAGGCCGGTCGGGAAAAAGTGTATCGAGTTTTTGTTTGGAAGGAAATGTTTTTACTTCCCAGTCATTCTGGTCCCAGCCGCGGCCAATAATCCAGCCAGCAGGATTTTTTTCTGCATAGAGCTGAAGCTTGGTTAAAATTTCATCCCAGCTTTTTGTGCCCACCAGGTCTGCAGTTTGTAAACCCAATCCATAAGCGTAAAAGTGTGCATGGGCATCTATGAATCCTGGATAAATTGTTTTGTTGTTTGCATTTATTTTTTCATTTGCAAAATATCGCGACGTAATATCCTGCGATGTGCCGATGGCTTCAATCTTACCATCTTTTATGGCCATTGCTTCGGCAATAGAGAAGGCAGAATCAACTGTATAGATTTTTGCATTGTAAACAATCAGGTCAACGCCGGCTGTTTGCCTGCAGCAAACAAAGAGAAAAAGAACAGAAATGATCGAAAGATATTTTAGCATAAGAAGTAAGTACTTTATTATTTATCAGTTTATAAATTTTGCAGGATGTTTCCTGTGATGGTCAGTTTTATCCTGGAACGCCTTTGCAGCTTGCAAGATAGAAGCTTCATCGTAAAGATTGCCAATAAGTGTAATGCTAACTGGAAGGTTTCTTTGGTTAAAACCCATTGGCATACATACTACCGGGTTGCCTGTGAGGTTGGTAATTGAAAGTTGACTCCCTCTAAAAGTAGGCGTAATCACCACGTCATAGTTTTTCATTACCTCCTGAACTTTTTTGCAAAGCTCCGAACGGTAACGGTTTGCATTTATATATTCCACAGCAGGAATAAACCTTGACGAACGAAAACTATTCGGCCAAAAATCTTTGTCCTGTCTTTCAATTAAACTATCACGGCCTGTTCTTGTTAATTCATCAAAAGCCGCCGCTGATTCGGCACTTAAAACAATGTCAACCATATTAAAATTATAAACACCCGAATCCGGGAATTGCATTGGTTCTACTTTTATACCCATCGCCTTGTATTGATCTAATACTTTCCATTCCAGTGCATCTTTCGATAATCGTTTGAAATAATTTTCTGCATAGCCGACACGCAATTTTTTTACATCTGCTTTTGGATCATAATTAAATGCATGATCAATTGCACTGGCATCTTTTCCATCTGTTCCTTTCAGGTAATAATATACAATTGCATCGTCTTCTGCACTTCTGCAAATGGGTCCAACTTTATCAAGGCTCCAGCACAATACCATTCCGCCACTGCGGCTAATGGTTCCAAAAGTTGGCCTTAAACCGGTGGCACCCGTGCGGGTAGAAGGAGATACAATAGAACCCAAAGTTTCGGTGCCAATTGTAAATGGCAATAAGCCCGCAACTACCGATGCCGCAGAACCGGCTGATGATCCGCTGGAGCCTTGCGCAAGATTCCATGGATTACGTGTAAAGCCACCAAACCAACGATTGTCGTAGGCTAAAGCGCCAAGCGAAAGCTTAGCACAAAGAACGGCGCCTGCTTTTTTTAATTGGCTATATACAAAAGAATTTTCTTCAATGGTTTGATTCATGTAAGGAGTGGAGCCCCAGGTAGTTTTATAACCTTTTACTGCAAACAAATCTTTTAACCCATAAGGTATTCCATGAAGCGGCCCACGGTACATGCCTTTTTTAATTTCTTCATCGGCCTGCTTTGCTTCCTGCATGGCAAGTTCCTCTGTTATTGTAATAACGCTTTCTAAAGTATCGCCCCATTTTTTTAACCGGCCAATAAAAAACCGGGTAAGTTCAACGGAAGAAATACGTTTATTTTTTAGAAGCGAAGCTAATTGCGGAATGGAATAAAAAGATAGTTCAGCAAGATTTGCCGGACGATACACTTCCGGGAAATTCCACGTGATCTTTTTTTGATCTGTTGGAATTTTAAAACCAATGGGAGCCGGTTGAAATGCAAATGGAAAATGAAGATCGTTCTTTGGTAAAGTTTTATGCATTGACTGGTAAGTGCGGTAAAAACTTTCCAGGTTTTCGGTCATTGAATCGGCTTCAGCGGAAGAAAAATCAAGGTCGTACCATTTCGCCCATTTTTGAATTTGTTCAATTGAATCTTTTTTTGTTTGTGCTTGAACGTTAGAGAAAATGCTGATAAAGAGAAAAAGGAAAATTTTTTTCATACCTGTTTTGAATGAAATTCAATTTAGCCATTAATTCGTAAGTGCCTGCTGCAAAAAAAGAATAGGAATATTATGTTGAAAGAATTTAATGCAGTTGGTTGTTTAATTAAACAACCGTCATGCTTTTGCGGTGTGTGCATGCTGGGCCACTGCATTTAATATTTCGTTCATTAAAACGGTAGAACCCTGGTGGGCATTAGAGAAGATCAGTTCACCTGGCGTTATTGAAATTATTTTGTCGGATGGAAGCTGGGCCGCTATTTCATCATTGGACAAGCGCAAACAATACTCAGTAAAAAAAGGTGTTTTGCGCACTGTAATCATGGCAATATGCACCTCGCCTTCGTAAATGAAGTTTATACTAAATATGCGGGACATCTCTATCAGCTTTAGAGTTAATAATATCGTCCGTAAGGGAAAGATTGGCTTGATCCGGTCAAAATCAAGAGTTAGTTTTTGCTTTGGTAAGTTACAACATTTTATAAATTATTTTATTTTTCCAGCAGAGAATTTTACAAGCTTCCTAAAAATTGCCCCCTTATATAATCAACAACATCAACAAGGTTCTTTTTTTCTTCAAACACTTTTAATTGCCGGTCCGCACCTGTGCCACCTTCTAAAATTTTATGCACATTTGCCAGCCTGTGCCTTGATCCAACATGATCCACAACATCGTCAACAAAATCAAGAAGTTCATAAATTAAAACTCTTGTATTGATCTCTTCTTCTTTGCCAAAATCAATTAAATGACCGTCAATGCCATACCGGCTGGCCCTCCATTTATTTTCGTTAATAAAGGTTCGTGGGTATTGAATGAAGTTTAAATTTTGGAGTCGCAGTTTATGAATTTTAATGCAAACCGCCTGGAACAAAGCGGCAATCGAAATGGTTTCATCAACGGTCAATGGTACATCGCAAATACGAAATTCTACCGTGTTGAAAAATGGATGCACCCGCAAATCCCACCAAATTTTTTTTGCATTGTCAATGCAATTGGTTTTCATCAAAAGTTTTATGTAGCTGTCGTATGCTTCTATGCTTTCAAAACTTTCGGGTATGCCTGTCCGTGGAAACTTATCAAAAACTTTTGTGCGAAATGATTTATAACCAGTGGTTCGGCCCTCCCAAAAAGGCGAGTTTGTACTTAATGCATAAATGTGTGGTAAAAAATACCTGGTGCTGTTAGCT
>JAKFCI010000446.1:0-5888 GCA_036676725.1 Chitinophagaceae bacterium | reverse complement strand
AATTCTTCATTCAATTCCATCATTTCCATTAAAAAAGATGGGGGCAACGCATACTTTTCATCGGTTTCTAATAAACCCTTTAGCTCTAAAACATATTTGATCGTTTCATCGGCATTGCTCAATGTTTTAAAGGCTTTATTAAGCAAAGCTGATGATTCTAAAGCAGTTTGTTGCTCCCCGCTAGGGTTATTAACAAAATAATCAGGATGTGATGCACGGCTTAATTCAAAAAATTTTTTCCTGATCTCGTTCTTGTCTACTTTAAGTTGTACTGGAATTTGAAATAATTCGAAATAATTCATGGGCGTAAAAACCAAAGCGGGACATTTTGTGATTTTCCCTTAGTTTGGTTGCAAAATTACGCTTGTCGGGTACATTTAATGGTGGAAAGAATAGAAATAACTTCACCTAGACCGGCCTGGCCCCGTATGCTGAATGCAATAGATGCTTTTACGAATCGTTGGATGAAGGAAGTAGCATCATAACGGACCAGGAAAAAGACAGAGATACGATATAGAAAATAAACGTTTTAAAAAGCCAGAAAATTAAATGTTCAATTGCCCTCAAATAGATCACCAGCTAAAAAATAGGTTGCATGTCTGAGCCTGTTTACAATACGGGCCAGGAAGGATTATTTAAAAAAAGAAAATCCTTGCCGTTAAATAAAACAGGTAGTATTTCTATTCAAAGAATTTTGCGATTTGGCATGGCTACAGCTGCCGTTTTTGTTTTGGTATTTGTAAGCATTGGTAGTTACAAGTTTTATAAACTTTCACCCGACAAATTGTATGAAGAATCTTTTGTGTCGTACAAACTTCCCGATGTTAGCAGTAATAAAGATGCTGTTTCAGTCATTGCAAGTATGTACAGCGCCCAAAACTTTACGGGTATTGTAAAAGAAGCAAAGAAAAAAGTCGATTTGCCTGAAAAAGACATCTTGTTAACCGGGCTTGCTTACCTGGAATTAAACGATCCTTTTTCTGCCATCTATTCTTTTAAAAAAGTAACAGCCAATACCTCAAGCTGGTACCAGCAAGATGCAGAATATTACCTGGCAATGGCCTATTTAAAAAACCACGATTATGACCTGGCCATTTCTTTAATGCAAAAAATAAAACACCACCCGCAACACATTTACCACGATCAATTTTCTACGGCTTTTATCAGGAAGGTGAAACTTTTAAAATGGCGATAGCCATCTTATTCGTATTTGCATTTAAGCATTTCTATTCCATTGGATGTCATTTTTGTTTAGTTCGGCTATATCAGGCACTTTTGCAATAAGCATGACAACCAAAAAAATAGGGCTTATAAAAGAAGGTAAAATACCGGCCGACAACCGCGTTGCTTTAACGCCGGCGCAATGTAAATGGGTGATGAAAGAATTCCCGGGCGTGCAGGTAATTGTGCAACATTCCAGGGACAGGTGTTATTCTGATAGTGAATACAAAAGAGCAGGAATTACAATTGCTGAAGATATTTCGGACTGCGATATCATGATTGGTATTAAAGAAGTGCCTGTTCATGACCTTGTTGAAAACAAAACCTATTTGTTCTTTTCTCATACCAAAAAGAAACAACCGCACAACCAAAAATTATTGCAAGCCATTATTAAGAAAAATATTTCTTTAATTGATTATGAATGCCTGGAACATGAAGACGGGCAACGCATTATTGGTTTTGGTTTTTTTGCAGGTATTGTTGGTGCACATAACGGGATGATGGTTTATGGAAACAGGACTGGTGCATTTAAGCTGGGAAGGGTATTTGAACATAAAACTTTTCAAAAACTGATACATACTTATTTCGGCTTAAACATTCCGAATATTAAAATTGTAATTACCGGTTCCGGCCGTGTGGCACAAGGTGTATTGGAAATTATGAACCTGATGCAAATACGGGAAGTGGAAAAGGAAGAATTTTTAGAACGTTCATTTACCTATCCCGTTTATGTTCACTTAAAAGGCAGCGACCTGTATGAAAAGAAATCAGATGGATCTTATAACCGTTCCGACTTTCATGAAAATCCTTCAGAATATAAAAGCCGGTTTTTGCCTTATGCTTTTACTTCAGATATTTTAATGAATGGCGTTTATTGGGATAAAAATGTGCCGCGTCTTTTTGAAAATAAAGATGTTGCGCACCCTTCTTTTAAGCTGCAGGTAATAGCTGATATTACTGATGATGAAAATGGTTCGGTGCCTATTAACCTGGGCGACCAGACCATAGAAAATCCTGTGTATGGCGTAGACAAAAACACACTTAAAAAAACACCACCTTATTTACCAAACTCGATTGACATCATTGCAGTTGGAAATTTACCGAATGAATTGCCAAGAGATGCCTCACGTTATTTCGGTGAGCAATTGATCAAATATGTTTTACCGGATCTATTAAAAGATGGTTCTTCAACCATTGAAAAAGCAACCATTGTTAAAGAAGGAAAACTAACCGCTGAATTTGCTTATTTACAAGATTATGCATCTGGTGCTACAATTATTGAACATTGATTTTTACAGGTATAAATAATAATCCTTTAATAGTTCAATAAAATGCGGGGTATACTTTTTCTGTTCGTCCGTAATGGCAAGTGAAGATGTAACAAGTTCTGTTTTTTGTTTTGAACCTTGCAATAAAATTCTAAAAGGAGCATGCAAAACAGACTGGCGAACAATTACCATCTCGTTCGCATGTAAGTTTTCGTTTTGTAACAAGCCCTCTATTTCATTTATTCTTTTATAAGGCAGTAATAAATAAAATCGGCCAGTGGCAGTTAACTTTTTATTGATGATAGAAAATAATTGCTGCCATTTTAATTCGCCACTGTGATGGGCCGCATTTTTTAATTTTGAAGGAGACTGCAATTCATTTTCGTAAAATGGAGGATTAGAAATAATGTAATCGTAACCTTCTTTTTTAAAATGGCAAATATCCTGTTGAACAACATTTACCTGGTCTTTAAAAGGAGAGGAGGCAACATTATTAACCGCCTGGCCCGCGGCAAGTGCATCTATTTCAATTGCATCTATCTCCAGGTTATTTTTCTGTGCAACCATTAAAGAGAGCAATCCTGTACCGGTACCAATGTCCAGTAGCTTTTGTTTTTGAAGTTGATGATTTTGAATTTGGCTGGCACACCACGCACCAAACAAACAGGCATCGGTTGTTACCTTCATGGCCGATTGATCGTGGTAAACAGTAAATTTTTTGAATTGAAAAAATGGATTGCCCATATATTAATTATGTCCAGCTAGCTCTTGCTGTGGCAGAAACCGACAGGTCTGCGAAATCTCCCGCCAGGTATTTATAATATCCGGTAATTGCAATCATGGCTGCATTGTCCGTACAATATTCAAAGGATGGAATAAATACATTCCAATCATATTTCTTTCCCATTGCTTCCAATCCTTTGCGCAAACCACTGTTTGCAGAAACGCCACCGGCAAGACAAATATTGGTGATGCCGGTTTGCAGTGAAGCTTTTTTAAATTTATTTAAAAGTATTCTTACAATTACATTTTGTATGGAGGCACACAGGTCTGCCAGGTTATTTTCAATAAATTTTTCATCTTTCTTTATTTCTTTTTGTAAAAAATAAAGTACGGAAGTTTTTAAACCACTGAAACTGAAATTCAAATTTTCTACTTGTGGCTCCGCAAATACAAAACGCTCCGGGTTACCGGCTTTTGCGTATTGATCAATTAAAGGACCGCCGGGATAGGGAAGACCAAGCATTTTAGCCGATTTGTCAAATGCTTCTCCCGCCGCATCGTCAATGGTTTCACCAATCACTTCTAAATCGTACGGGCTTTTTGCTAAAACAATTTGTGTGTGTCCGCCACTAACAGTCAGGCATAAAAATGGAAATGAGGGCTTACGGTCGTCAATCAAATTTGCCAGCACATGTGCCTGCATATGATGGACAGATATCAGGGGTTTATCTAAGGCCAACGCCAAAGATTTTGCAAATTGTCCACCTACTAATAGCGAGCCTATAAGGCCAGGCGCCTGGGTAAAAGCAATGGCATCAATTGAAGACAATTTACAACCGGCTGTTTTTAAGGCCGTATCTACAACAGGAACAATATTTTGCATATGCGCCCTGCTGGCAAGTTCCGGCACCACACCACCATATTTTTCATGCACGGTTTGATTCGCAATAAAATTCGATAAGATGGAACCATCCCTGCACACCGATGCTGATGTTTCATCACAAGAAGATTCTATGGCAAGAATAGTGGGCATAAATAAATTGAAAACAAAAAATGTGATCGATGAATATTAAAACATCAATCAGCAAAGATAAATGCAGCGGATCAACTAACTCCTGATGGCAACTACCGGGTCTAATTTTGAAGCCCTGTAAGCAGGAATAATTCCTGCTGCCAAACCAACAACGATACAAATAATGATACCGATGATGACAAGTGATGTTGGAACAAAAATGGGAAAGTCAAAAAGTATGGCCACCATTTTTGTTAAACCAAAAACCAATAGAATGCCTATTAAACCACCGATGATACAAAGGAATGCAGACTCTAGTAAAAACTCGGTTAATATTACGCCGCTCTTTGCGCCGATTGCTTTTTTTAATCCTATTTGCGATGTACGTTCCTTAACCGAAACAAACATGATATTGGCAACACCAAACATGCCCACGATCAGCGATAATGCAGCAATGGCCCAACCGCCAATGTTTACACTAACAAAAGCCTGGCTCATAATGTCGCTAAAATCATTAATGTCATTCAATGCAAAATCATCATCAGCCGTCGGACTTAATTTATGAATTGACCGCATGGCACCACGCAGGTCATCTTTCAATACCTTACTGTTAATACCATCTTGTGCCTGCACAAGAATTACGGGGTCGGCCCTTCGTTCATCCATAATCGTTCGTGCAAAACGGTAAGGCATCACCATGCTCTGGTCAAACTCCCAACCACCAAGCATTTGCTTTCCTTGCTTTTTTATGACGCCAATAATCAGGCATTTTTTACCTCTTGTCTCTACCACTTTTCCCACGGCTCTCTCGGCTTCGCCAAAAAGTTTTTCTGCTACTTCATTTCCTATTACAACCGAATTGCTGCCACTTTCAAATTCAGCTTCGATCATAAACCTGCCGTACGTAATATCAATGGGTTGTATGCTGGGAAATTCCTGCGTTATTCCATACAAGCGAATACCACTAACCAGGTTATCATTCAATTCCACATTGTCGGAAGAATTAATTTGAAATGCTGCATATTTCGCTGAAGGTGTACGTTCTTTTATTGCTTCTAATTCTGCATACTTCGGTGATGGACGATTCACATATTTCCACCAGGGATAATCAGGACCACCACTATAGTCCCATTTGTCAACATAAATGGTATTGGTGCCAAGCGATTTTATTTCGTTTTGCAGGTTATGCTCCAGGCTTTGTACGGTAGAAAGCACGCCAATAATGCAAAAGATACCAATGGTGACCCCGAAAAGTGAAAGAAATGTCCGCAGTTTATTTTTTAAGAGCTCCTGTAAAGCCATTTTAAAACTACTGCTCGTAATATCCAGTATGCGACGCATGCTTCAAATGTAAAATATTTTTTTCGTGTTGCCGGCTTCAACTCTATGAGCGGCTTCTGTTGCGTCGCACACTTTTACTTTCGAATCTGCATGGGCATTTGCCATGCGTCTTCTAGGTAAATTGACCGACTTAATACTTAACCTGGCAATGTTCGCAATAAAATGACCTTCTATTTGTTTTTCCCAAATACTTTTTTACAATCGGGTTGCCATCTCTTGTGCAAACTCTTTTGGTGTGTGCCAGCCAATGTTTCCTAAGTGTGTATTCTTTTTTCCATTCTAAAAAATCAAACGAATAATTGCGTGCTTCTTTTATCAATTCA